>CALRME020000458.1:0-3349 GCA_943369045.1 Sphingobacterium thalpophilum | reverse complement strand
CGGTCCGTGGGCGCACTCGGTGCGGGCGTGGCAACGGGCCTGGCTGGCGGCCTGCTCGCCTCGCGCATTGCAGTGCTGGGCGCGATCGAATTCTCCGCCTCTACCTTCGGCGCCGGCATGGTGGTTGGCGCGCGCATAGGCATTCCGGTGGTCATCGGCGGCCTGCTGGGCTGGGCGGCGCAGCCCTTCTTCGTCTCCATCGGCTGGCTGGCGCCGGGTGACCCGTTCCGCAAGATCACCTTCCTCATTGCACTGGGGCTCATCATGGGCGCCGCGATGGTGGACATGGCGCTGATCGGCCGCCGCGCTTTGCAGAACCTGCGCGACCGCGTGCCCGCACCGCCGCAGCAAGACTGGCAGCGCGTGCACAGCCTGCGGCTGGTGCTGTGGGTGGCCGCGTGGGGCGCAGGCATCGTCATCAGCGGCCACTACCTGTTGGGACAACCCGTGGGCTTCCAGCTGCTGGCGATTGCGCTGGTGTTTGTCTTTGCCCTGGTCAATGGCATCTCGGTGGGCGTGAGCGACTCCAACCCCATCTCCTCGGCCTTTGTCGTGGCGGTGGTGTTGATGGCGGGGCTGGGCCTGAAGGACCCGGCCGTGGGTCTGATGGCGGGCACGGTACTGCTGGTCTCGACCAGCGTGGCCTGCGACATGCAGCAGGACCGCTCCACCGGCTGGCGTCTGGGCACGCCGCGCGTGCTGCAGTTCCGCTACCAGGTGCTGGGCATCCTGGTGGGCGCCATCCTGGCCGTGGGCTTCGCGCGCCTGTTCATGGCGGCCTACCCCGTGCTGTTGCTGGACCAGACGGTGATGAAGGCGGGCGAGCAGCCCGCCGAGTGGAGCGCCGCCATGACCTACAAGTTCGTCGGCGTGCTGCGCAGCCTGACCGACGACAAGCCCTTCCAGCGCCACGCCATCGTGGCAGGCGTGCTGGCGGGGTTGCTGATCGAAGTGCTGCGCAAGATCATCCGCCCGCGTGCGTTCGTGCTCGATGCCATCGTGCTGCCTTCTCCCTATGCCCTCTCGTTCGGCGGCTTCGTCAACCTGCCGACCTCGCTGTGGTTCGGCGCGGGAAGCGTGGCTGCCACGCTGTGGGAAGCGCGCGCGCTAAAGCGGTCAGGCAATGGCGCGAAGGGTCTGCCGCAGGACATGAGCGCGACCTCGCTGGTAGGCGGAGGGCTGATTGCGGGCGACGCGCTTGCTGCGTTGGGCCTGGGTGTCGTCGGGTTGCTGGCCCTGGCCCACTAGGATCTGGAGCTTGCCCATCTCGATGGCCATCTCACACGCGCTGGCCGCGTTCTCGAACAGCTGGTCTATGCAGCGGACCTTGCCCGGCGTTCTGGAAAAAAAGGTGGCCGGCCGCTCTTCGAGCAAGCGGAACTGGGCCATGAAACGCTCACCCAGGTCCCCCATGGGGTAGGCCAGCGTAGCGATGAACTTGCCCGCGAAGGGCCCGACGATTCGTTGTTCCATGATTGATCTCCCTGGACTGAATATCGGCTGGGGCAGCGGCGGGCCCTTGATCCATGTCAATTGGCCATGCATTCAACCGGCGGCGCACACGGGCGCTGCCGCCTACAGCCGCAACCAGGGCGTGCCGCTGACTTCCGGCTGGGTCTGGCCCAGCGTGCCCAGGAAGCTGTCGCACCACCAGTGCACGTCGTAGCGGCGAATGGTGGCCATCAGCGCCTCATGGCGCGTGCGCCGCTCCTCCAGCGGCATCTGCAGAGCCAGGTTGATGGCATTGGCCGTGCCCTCGGTGTCATAGGGGTTGACCAGCAACGCTTCCTTCAGTTGCTCGGCAGCGCCGGCGAAGCGCGAGAGCACCAGCACGCCAGGGTCGGCTGCGTCCTGCGCCGCGATGAATTCCTTGGCGACCAGGTTCATGCCGTCGCGCAGCGGCGTCACCAGCGCCACCTTGCTTGCCCGATAGAGGCCCGGCAGCTTGGCGCGCGCCATGGTGCGGTGCATGTAGCGCACCGGCATCCAGTCGAGCTCGCCGAAGTTGCCGTTGATGGAGCCGCACAGGCTTTCCAGCTCATGCAGGATGTCGCTGTAGGCGCTCACGTCCTCGCGGCTGGGCGAGGCGATCTGGATCAGCGTGGCGCTGTTGTGCGTCTCGGGGTGGTTCTGCAGAAGATGCCGGAAGGCGCGCATGCGCTGCGGCAGGCCCTTGGAGTAATCGAGCCGGTCCACGCCGACGAGCAGCTTGCGCCGCGAGTACTCGGCCTTCGTCTTTTCGTACATCTCGCGGCCTTCCGCTGCGTTGGTCAGGCCCTCGAACTCTTGCACGTCGATGCCGATCGGGAACGCGCCCGCGTGAACCGTGCGGTTGAACACGCGCCAGCGGCCGTCGCCCTGGTCCTGTGCGTGCGCCTCGGCCTCGATGTAGCGGCAGAAGTGCAGGTGGTCCGCCTCGCTCTGGAAGCCCACCAGGTCGTACGAGCACAAGCCCTTGACCAGCCAGTCGTGGCCGGGGATGGCGGCCAGGATCAGCGGCGGAGGCAGGGGAATGTGCAGGAAGAAGCCGATGCGGTTGGTGCAGCCCAGGGCGCGCAGTTCGGCCGCCATGGGGATCAGGTGGTAGTCGTGCACCCAGATCGTGTCACCCGGTTCCAGCAGCGCCATCAGCTTGCGGGCGAACAGCTGGTTCACGCGGCGGTAGCCGGCGATGTAGCCGGCGTCGAAATCCGCCAGGTCCAGGCGGTAGTGGAAGACTGGCCAGAGCACGCCGTTGGAGTAGCCCAGGTAGTAGGAGTCGTAGTCGGCCTGCGTCAGGTCCACGGTGGCCAGCTTCACGGTGCCGGCCTGGTGGATGTGGACTTCCGCGTCTGCGGCGGTCGCGCCCTCAGCCGGTTCCACGATCTTGCCGCTCCAGCCAAACCACAGGCCGCCGGTGTTGTTCAGAACTTCGCCCAGTGCAACGGCCAGGCCGCCTGCCGCCACCTTGCGGGGATCGGCAATACGGTTCGAAACGACGACGAGCCTGCCCATCTCAGATCACCGTATCCCACGGCGCTGACAGCCGCACCGCCGCGTTGATCAGGCCCACCATCGAATAAGTCTGCGGGAAGTTGCCCCACATCTCGCCGGTGACCGGGTGCGTGTCTTCCGACAACAGCCCCAGCGGGTTGCGCGATGCCAGCATGGTCTCGAAGATCTCGCGCGCCTGGGCCTTGCGGCCGATGCGGGCAAGAGCGTCTATGCGCCAGAAGGTGCAGATGTTGAAGGCGGTCTCGGGTTTGCCGAAATCGTCGGGCGCCTCGTAGCGCCGCATGTAGGGGCCGTCGCACAGCGATTTCTCGAGCGCGTCTACCGTGGCGATGAAGCGCGAATCGTTGGAGTCGAT
>CALRME020000457.1:0-3350 GCA_943369045.1 Sphingobacterium thalpophilum | reverse complement strand
CGCGAAACCGTCAGCGCCGCGCAGGCCGTCGAACACGCGCTCTATGCCATGGCCGTAGGCGTTGGCCTTGACCACGCCCCACACCCTCGCGTCCGGCGCAGCGGCCCGCACGCTGGCCAGGTTATGGCGCAAAGCTTCGGTGTGGATGGTGGCCTGTATTGGACGTGGCATGGCAGTGTCCGGGACGGGTCCGGCAGGGGTTGTTCGCCGGGATTCTGTCATTACCTGCCGTGATATAACGCCCTGTCCCCCGGAGACAGCCTCAAAATAACCCGGCATCAGCGGTACTGATGCCCAGCCAGGACTCGATGAAGCGCGGTTTCTACACCCTCATGTCGGCGCAGTTCTTTTCGTCGCTGGCCGACCAGGCGCTTTTCGTGGCGGCTGTGGAACTGATCAAGAGCGATGGCGGCGCCGCCTGGCAGCAGGCCGCGCTGCTGCCGATGTTCGCGCTCTTCTATGTGACGCTGGCGCCTTTCCTGGGCGCACTGGCCGATGCCTACCCGAAAGGGCGGGTGATGTTCGTGAGCAATGGCATCAAGATCGTCGGCTGCACACTCATGCTGGCAGGGCTGCACCCGCTGCTGGCCTATGCCATCGTCGGCCTGGGCGCGGCGGCCTACTCGCCGGCCAAGTACGGCATCCTCACCGAAATGCTGCCGGCCTCGCAGCTGGTCAAGGCCAACGGCTGGATCGAGGGCCTGACCATCGCCTCCATCATCCTGGGCATCCTGATGGGTGGCCAGCTGGTCGGCCGCATGGTGTCTGGCCACCTGCTGGCCTTTGACTTCCCCTACTTCGACACGGGCATCGACACGCCGCCCGAAGCGGCCATTGCGGTGCTGGTTTTCATCTACATGCTGGCGGCCTGGTTCAACACCCGCATCCCGTTGATGGGCGTGGAGATGCGCCCCATGCCGGCCAACCCGCTGGAGCTGGTGCCCGATTTCTGGAGCTGCAACTCGCGCCTGTGGCGCGACAAGCTGGGGCAGATCTCGCTGGCCACCACCACGCTGTTCTGGGGCGTGAGCAGCAACCTGCGCTACCTCATCCTGGCCTGGAGCGCGGCGGCGCTGGGCTACAGCACCACGCAGGCTTCTTCGCTGGGTGGCGTGGTCGCCATCGGCACCGCCGTGGGGGCAGTGGTCGCCTCCATGCGCATGCGCCTCGACGTCGCGACCAAGGTCATCCCCATGGGCATTGCCATGGGCGTGCTCATCATCGCGATGAACTTCATCAGCAACGTCTGGGTGGCCGCGCCTTTCCTGATCGCGCTGGGCGCGCTGGGCGGCTTCCTGGTCGTGCCCATGAACGCGCTGCTGCAGCACCGCGGCCACAACCTGATGGGCGCGGGCCGGTCCATCGCCGTGCAGAACTTCAACGAGCAGGCCTGCATCCTCGGCCTGGGCGCGTTCTACAGCCTGTCGGCGGGCCTGGGCATGTCGGCCTTCGGCGCCATCACCGCCTTCGGTGTGGTCGTGGCCGGCGTGATGTGGCTGATCATGCTCTGGCACAAGAGCAACTGCGTCAAGCACAAGGAAGAAGTCGACCACCTTCTCGAGATCGCCCGCCACGACAACATGCACGGCTAGCAAGGCTGGGTAGTCCGGTGGCGCGCAGTTCCGTCCTCGCAGCGCTCGCGCTGATGTTCAACGCCTTTGTCTGGGGCGTTTCCTGGTGGCCGTTGCGGCAGCTCGAATCCCACGGCCTGCACCCGCTGTGGTCCACGGCGCTCATTTACCTTGTTTCGCTGGCCTGCCTGCTGGCCATCAAGCCTTCGGCCTGGCGGCCGTTCGCGGCCAACCCAATGCTGTGGCTGCTGATGGCGGCCTCCGGCATGACCAATGTGGGCTTCAACTGGGCCGTGACCATTGGCGACGTGGTGCGCGTGGTGCTGCTGTTCTACCTGATGCCGGCCTGGACCGTGTTGCTGGCCTGGCCGCTGCTGGGCATCCGTCCGACTGCGGGCGCGGTAGGCCGCATGGTGCTGGCGCTGGCGGGTGTGGCGGTGGTGCTCAAGACGCCTGGCACGCCCTGGCCGCTGCCAGAGAGCGCGGCCGACTGGCTGGCGCTGATGGGCGGCCTGAGCTTTTCGCTCACCAACATCCTGCTGCGCCGCATGAGCGCGGTGCCGGGAGAGGCCCGCATCATGGCCATGTTCAGCGGCGGCGCGCTCATGGCGGGTACCGCCGGCTTGCTGGGCCTGTCTCAGGGCATTGTGAACGCGCCGCCTGCCCTGCAAGGCAGCTGGTTGCTGCTGGGCTTGGGGCTGTCGCTGGCCTTCCTGGTGGGCAATGTGGCGCTGCAGTACGGCGCGGCGCGGCTGCATGCCCACACCACTTCGCTCATCATGCTGTCGGAAGTGATCTTTGCGAGCGTCTCGGCGGTGGCTTTGGGCGCGGGCGAGTTCACCGAGCGGACCTGGCTGGGCGGCGCTCTGATCGTCGCTGCGGCCTTGTGGTCGGCCTGGCCCGGGCGCACGCCGGCCGCCGCTTCGGCGTAAGCTTCATCGATCCGCAATACAGGACACGCCCATGAGCACCGTCTACGACTTCGAAGCCCGCCAGATCGACGGCAAGACCGTTGCGCTGGAAACGTTCAAG
Source organism: Sphingobacterium thalpophilum (assembly GCA_943369045.1). Lineage (GTDB taxonomy): Bacteria > Pseudomonadota > Gammaproteobacteria > Burkholderiales > Burkholderiaceae_C > Ramlibacter. The sequence continues at coordinate 747 of CALRME020000457.1, read as the reverse complement.
GGCAAGGTGCTGCTGGTGGTCAACACCGCCAGCGCCTGCGGCTTCACGCCCCAGTTCGGCGGCCTGGAAGAGCTGCACCAGCAGTACGGCGGCAAGGGCCTGGTGGTGCTGGGCTTCCCGTGCAACCAGTTCGGCGCGCAGGACCCGGGCAGCAACGAGGAGATCTCATCGTTTTGCCAGCTCAACTACGGCGTGACTTTCCCGATGATGGAAAAGATCGACGTCAACGGCGCTTCGGCCGACCCGCTGTTCAAGTGGCTGACGGCAGAGGCTCCGGGCCTGCTGGGCAGCAAGGCCATCAAGTGGAACTTCACCAAGTTCCTGGTCGGCAAGGACGGTGGCGTGATCAAGCGCTACGGCCCCCAGGAGTCTCCGAAGTCGCTGGAAAAGGATATTGAAGCGGCACTGTCCGCCTGACCGGGGCCTGGGGCTTCAACCCGAACAGCGGCCGCAGCCAGCGCACGCGCCGTACAACGGCCGTGATGCCCCAGCAGCCGGCGATGGTGATGACGACCAGCGCGGCAGGCTCCACTACCGGGCCCAGCGCCAGTGGTGCGAGCCAGACCACCGCCACGATGATCACCGTCTGGTGCAGCACGTACCAGGGGTAGACCGACTCGTTGGCCCAGGCCAGCCAGGGCCACGGGCGGTTGAGCTTGCGGTGGGCCCATCCCAGGATGGCGACGATGGCGCCCCACATGTACAAATCGCCCAAAAGGCGCAGCAACTGGCGCGCTGCCATCGACT
>CALRME020000456.1:0-3365 GCA_943369045.1 Sphingobacterium thalpophilum | reverse complement strand
CGCACCCACCCGATGAACACCGAGCGCATCGCCGACATGCAGTCGCGCCAGCAACTGGTCAAGGCTTCGCCCTTGCCTGCCCCGTCGATGGAGCACCAGATCATCATGGCCCGGGCTCGTGCGCTCGCCAATCCGGGCGTGGACGCAATGCGCTCGCGCTCTGCTGAAGCCGAACCGGCGGTGTTGGCGGGCCAGCCCGCCGCCCGCCAGGCCGCCGCCATTTATGGCGCTGCGCTGGCCAGTGCCCGGCTTCGTGACTTCGACAATGCCCGGCGCTACCTGGTCCGCCTCAACCCCGTCACCGCCGCCGATGCGCGCAGCGCGCGCCTGGCCAATCTGCTTGCTGCCGAGGTGGCTGTGGCGGCAGGCGACATGCAGGCAGGCGCGGCGCTGGTCGATTTGTCGGCCAGCGCCCGGCCGGAGGTCCTGCTGGCCGCACAGGCGATGGCGCACAGCGGTGGTGCGTCCCAGGCGGCGCAGCGCTTGCAGACCTGGGTGGCGCTCAATCCGCGCGACGCGGCGGCATGGCAGCAGCTGTCAGGCGCCTACGCCGTCCAGGGTCAGACACTGCGCGCGATCCGCGCGGACGCCGAGGCGCAGGTCGCCCAGCTGGACTATGCGGCGGCAATGGACCGCTTCAAGGCGGCGCAGGACCTGGTGCGAAAAGGCGTGGGTGGGTCGGACCACATCGAGGCATCGATCGTGGACACCCGCACCCGCGAAGTGGAATCACTTCTTCGGGAACAGGCGCTCGAGCGCTGACTCGATCACGATGCCGATCACCGAATAAATCAGCGAGCCGAGCAAGGCGGCCCAGAAGCCGTTCACCTGGAAGCCGCCCAGCAGGAACGATGCAGCCCAGAACATCAGGGCGTTGATGACGAACAGGAACAGGCCCAGCGTCACAACCGTCACCGGCAGCGTCAGGATCACCAGCACCGGCCGGACGATGGTATTGAGCAGGCCAATGACAAACGCCGCAACCAGTGCGGCGGTAAAGCTTGTGACCTGCACGCCGCTGTAGACGTAGGCAACGAACAGCAGTGCAGCAGCGCTGAGCAGCCACTTGAGAACGAGCTTCATGGCCGGGGAGCATAGCACCGCCGGCCATGGCCCGCAGCGTCGCTCACTCCGCAGCCAGTACCAGCATGGCACCCATTCCAACCACGGCGCCCGGCACGCTCCAGCGGCCCTCCGTCGACGCGGGCTGGTCCGCCGTGACCGGCTGCATGTCGTGACCGAACTTGGGCCGGCGCGCATCGAGCACGCGGGCTGGGCCATGTTCGGCGATCAGCTTGTCTGTCAGTTCCGGCAACGGGCCCTTGGCCAGCACCAGGGTGGCGCTGTCGCCGCGCGCCTGCAGCTGGGGCACGACCTGGGCGAACAGCTTGTCCGCCCATTTGGCGCGCCAGTTCTCTCGGGCGGTGTGGCTGACCCACTTGCTGATACGGTGGGTCATGCGCGGCGCGCAGGCCACCAGCACCCAATGGGTGCCCCCTGCCGGGCCGCGTCCCGGGGCCTGCTTTTCTTTCATGGGCACGAGCTGTTGTTGTACGTACGCGGCGTCATCCAGGTACACGATGATTTTTTCCATGGGAAGCTCCTTTTGTAAGGGTTGAAGGACGGGAGGGTGATCGGTTGCGTCAGGCATGGCCTGGCTGCTGGTCGGCAGCTGGCTTGGCCGGGGCATGGGCACGGCTGGTCCACCAGCCGGCAGCCAGAACGCCAGCGACGGCAACCAGGTAGGTGGCCCAGCGGGCGGCGGTATTGATGAACTCGGGGGGATCAAACACCGCGTCGAGCAGGGGTTCGCTGACGATCATCTTGGCGGCGGTGAAGGCGAGCACGGCCGAGCCGGCCTGGATGATGAGCGGGAAGCGCTCCACCAGTTTGAGCACCATGGTGCTGCCGAAGACCACGATGGGCACGCTGATCAGCAGGCCGATGATGACCAGGTCGAACGAACCGTGGGCCGCGCCGGCCACGCCCAGCACGTTGTCGACGCCCATCAGGGCGTCGGCGATGACGATGGTTTTCATGGCACCCCAGAAGGTGCTGGCAACCGGCCCATGGGCTTCGTCGCCGCCCTGGTCGGCCAGCAGCTTGTAGGCGATCCAGACGAGGCCGAGGCCACCCACGAGCATCAGGCCCGGTATTTTCAGCAGCCAGACAACACCCACGGTCATCACCGAGCGCACGACGATGGCGCCGACGGTGCCCCATACGATGGCTTTCTTCTGCAGGTGGGATGGAAGGCTGCGGGCTGCCAGCGCGATCACGATCGCGTTGTCGCCTGCAAGTACAAGGTCAATAAGGATGATGGCCAGCAACGCTGACCACCAAGGGGCGGACAAAAACTCCATGGCAAGACTCTCCGAGTTGTATCGATCAACAACCCGAAACAGGACCAGTCAATGAAGCTGTGATTGCCGTGAATCACAAGCGCGCTTCGACCGAACCTGTCTCAGGTTCCAATCGAAGGTCTTGCTCGGCATGGTGTCATGCGATATGTGCCCAACAAGCCGGAAGAAATTCTTCGTAATGACGACTTGCCGATACCGGATGCAGCGATGCCCAAAACTTCCGGACACCTCCCTGTGCTGCATCAAGCGGGAGCTACTCCCCTTCGTGAGGCAATTAAAGCATATCCGGCGCAGCACGTGTGTAGGTGGGAACGCTTATCATGCCCCTCCCCCCAGAGCTTGCACATGGCCGGTATACACATCACAGACATTGAGGCGGCGATCAATTTCTGGCGCGAGAAGAGCCCTTCGCCCGACGGCGTGACGCTGGCGCCCGAGCTGCGTGCGCTGGCCGAGGTGTACGCGCTGCTGATCTACTACCATGAGGACGAGGCCGACGAGAAGGGCTTCCCGCCCAAGGCTTACGCCGCCTGGAAGACCTGGTATGACAGCACGGCCGACACGCCATGCATCGCCATCTGTTCGACCAGCCAGGGCGACGAGACCTGCAAGGGCTGCGGGCGCAGCTTCGAGGAGGTCCAGCACTGGCCGGAGATGACGCCGGCCGAGAAACGCAAGACCTGGCGGCGCATCACACTGCACAGCGAAGCCTGGCGTTTCAACCGCTATTCAGAGCGTGCCGCCGAGGGTCCGGCCGAGGCGCCTGCCCCAGCGCCGCCCGCCCCACCGCCGTCCGCGGCCTGAGCGTTCATGCTCAAGCTTGCCCAGGCGCCCAACATAGCGATTGCCGCGCTCTGGGTCGATGCCTTGCGGCATGCCGGCATCCAGGCGTCCATGCAACGGTACTTTCTGGGCGCGGCCGCCGGAGAGCTGCCGCCCGACCAGTGCCTGCCGGAAGTCTGGCTGGTCGATGACACGCAGGAGACGAAAGCCCGTGAGTTG
>CALRME020000455.1:0-3394 GCA_943369045.1 Sphingobacterium thalpophilum | reverse complement strand
CCCGCGGCGATGAAGACATGGCGCAGGGCCTGCGCGTCCCAGGTGACCGAATGCACGAAGGCACCCAGGCGGGCTTGCGGGCCGGCGGCCTTGACCTGCGCCGCGAATTTGCGCGCCTGCGCCAGCTCCTGGAACAGTGTGAGCTTGATCAGGCTGACCTGCTCCAGCGCGATGCGGCCTTTCCATTCCTGCGCGAGTGCGGCCATCACGTCCCAGGCGACGGGCGAACGATCGGTCTCCCACCAGTCCACATGGGTGCGAAGGTGAACGCAGCCCGCCTCCCAGGCCCAGGTGAGCGCGCGGCTGGCGCGCTCGTGCACGTCAGCCGGTGTCCAGCCCAGGCGGTCCGTCATCATGGCGTCGATGGCGCCCAGCAGGCCGGGCTGCACCCGGCGCATGCGCGGCAGGGTGAAGGTCTTGTCCAGGTGGGTGTGGGCGTCGACCAGGCCGGGCAGGACCGGCGCGCCGCTCACGTCCCATGCGCCATCGCTGGCCGCACCGGATGCCGGCGTGACCGATTCGATCTTGCCAGCGGCCAGCGTCAAGTCCGCCAGCACCGGCTGACCGGCACTGGAGGGCCAGGCTTCGCCCAGCAGCCACTTGGGCAGACGCGCGTTGAGGATGCGCGCCACGGCGCTCACGCAAATCTCGCCATGGCTTGCCCGACGCGCCGCTTGAACGCCGTCAGGCGCGGCTCGGTCGCCACGTTCATGTGGTAGTAGGCATGGAAGTCCACCCGGGCCGTGTCGCCCGTGAGCCGCTTCATGTAGCGCGTGATGATCTTGCGCGGCGGGTCGCCCATGTACCAGGCCACCCAGCGCGGCCGGCCGTAGGTGACCACGGCCGAGATGCGCTTGATGTGGGTCAGCATGGGCTTCACGTTCGCCGGGTCGCTGATGTCAAAGGCCACGCCCGGCATGAACAGCCGGTCGAAGTAGCCCTTGAGCATGGCCGGCAGGCCGAAGCACCAGGTCGGGAAGCAGAAGACGATGGCCTCGGCCTTGCGCAACCGCTCCACGTAGCCGGCCAGTGGCAACTGGTTGGAAGGCACATCGTGGTAACCCAGCCTTTCCTCGCGAGAGAGCACGGGGTTGAAGCCCTCGGCGTACAGGTCGCAGTCGTCCACCGTGTGGCCGGCGGCCTTGAGGTTGGCCACCACCTCGGCGTGCAGGGCCGCGGCGAAACTGGTTTCGACCGGGTGGCAGTAGACGACCAGGACGTGCATGGCGCTCTACCGGTTGGCACGCACCGCGACCGTGAACAGCGCACCGGAAATGTGCGGGGAACGGCAGCAGGCGGCGGTTTCGTGGGCCTTGGTATTCAATTCTGACCAATCAATTTGACTGATTGGTCAGAATGAGCAAGCAACGTGCCAGAAACCAGGCCTCATCATCCCCGCGCAGGCGGGAATCCAGGGTGCTCTATGTCAGGGGGTCTTGATGCCACAGCCGCGCAGCAGCAGCGCAGTCAGCTGTTTGACCAGTGCTTCGCGGTCGGGCTGCCAGCCTTCGTCGCCCGGTTTGACCAGCTGGCGCACCTGCACAGCCGAATCGGCGTAGAACTGTGTCATCGACCAGATGCTCATCAGCAGCACATGCGGGTCCACCGGCTTCATCAGGCCTCGCGCGATCCAGCCGTTGATGATGTTGACCTTCTCCTGCGTGCGCATGCGCGAGTCAGGCCAGAACTTTTCCAGGTTGCGCCCGCCGTCGAGCACCTCGCGCGTGAAGATGCGCGAGACCTCGGGCTTGTCGAAAGCCTGGTCGATCTTGGAACGTATGTAGTCGCCCAGCACCTTGCCCGGGTCGGTGGAGCCGGCGTCGAACATGCCCTTCCAGTCGGACATCACCGACATCAGGAGCTCTTCGTAGAGCTCTTCCTTGCCCTTGATGTAGTAGTGCAACTGCGGCTTGGTCAGGCCGGCGCGTGCGGCGATGGCCTGCGTGGACGTGCCTTTGAGCCCGTTCTCGCTGAACTCGGCAATCGCCGCCTCACGGATGGCGGCGAGGATGCGTTCGCGGTTTTCGCGGGGCTTGCGTGTGGGAGTGTTCAAGGCGCAGGAATCGTAGCAGAGCCCTGCCGTGCGCGCCCACACGCTGCGGCATCAAACGTATTGAAGCGGAGGCGCCAGCACGCCCAGGTAGCTGCGCACCCGTTCGTCCTGCGCCAGCGTGTCGAAGTCCGGCGCCTGCATGACCACGCCCTTCTGCACGAAGATGAAGCGGTCGCAGCTCTCGCGCAGGATGTCCACGTGGTAGGGCTCGTTGGGGTGCAGGCACAGGAAGACCAGCTTGCCCTCGTTGCGCAGCTTGCGGAAGAACTCCAGCATGAAGCCGATGTAGCCGTCCTGGGTGTTGAACTGCGGCTCGTCGAAGAGGTGGATCAGCGGCGACAGGCTTTGCGCGTGCTCAAGCATGAAGTTGGGTTTGCTGCTCTGGAACGAGCGCACCTGATAGGACTGGTGGTAGTGGATGGCCAGCCGGTCGCGCTCTCGCGTGCGCACCTGGTGGATGTCCTGGCCGTTGACCAGCACCCGGCCGGCGGTGGGCAGGTTGCTGCCGGTGATCAGCTCGAACAGCGTGGTCTTGCCCGAGCCGTTGGGGCCCATCACGCCGACGACGCAGGGCTTGTCGACGGTGAAGTCGGCGGCCAGCGAAAAGGTGACCTGCTTGTTGACGATGCCGCGCGTGTACTGCTTGGCCAGGTTCTCGACCCGCAGAAGCGGTGTGGATTGCGGTGTGTTCAATTCAGACTCCCAGCAGCCGCAGGCGCAGTGCGGCATCCCCGCGCAGCTGCGCCGCAGGGCCCTCGTGCACGATTTGCCCCAGGTTCATCACATAGGCCCTGTCGGCCACCTCGAGCGCGCTTTGGACGTTCTGCTCGACCACCAGCACGCCTATGCCTTCATTGCGCAGGCGCGCGATGGTCTTCATCACGTCCTGCACCACCTTGGGCGCCAGGCCCTGGCTGGGCTCGTCGAACAGCACCAGGCCGGGCGAGCCGATCAGCGCGCGCGAAATCGCCACCATCTGCATCTCGCCGCCCGAGAGGTTTTCGCACTCGCGGTGCATCAGGTATTCCAGCGCGCTGAAGATCTCGAAGCATTCCTTCTCGCTCCAGCTGCGAAAGCGCGTTCTCTTGCGGGCGATGGCCAGGTTGCGCGCCACCGTCAGCGTCGGGAAGATGCGCCGGTCGTCCGGCACCCAGCCTATGCCTTCGCGGGCGATGTGGTGCGTGGCGGCGTGGGTGATGTCCGCGCCGTCGAACAGCACGTTGCCCGTGCGCGCGGGCGTCAGGCCCAGGATGGAGCGCAGAGTGGTGGTCTTGCCCGCGCCGTTGGCGCCCAGCAACGCGACGACTTCGCCCGCGCCCACGCGCAGCGACACGTCGAACA
>CALRME020000454.1:0-3400 GCA_943369045.1 Sphingobacterium thalpophilum | reverse complement strand
ACGGACACCACTGTGGAAAAGTTGCGTGAGGTCGTGGCCAGCCACGGGGCGCATTTTGCGGGCATTGAACTGGACGCAGGCGCCAACGTCGGCTTTGGCTGCGGCCACAACGCCAACCTTGCGCGAGCCCAGGCGCCATGGATGCTGGTGACCAATGTCGACCTTGAGTTCGAGCCGCAGACCCTGATTGAACTCATGTCCCGCGCGGGCGTCGACCCTGCTGAAGTGGCTTCGTGGGAATGCAGGCAAAAACCGTACGAGCACCCCAAGCACTACCACCCCGTCACCGGCGAAACCGCCTGGAGTTCCAGCGCCTGCACGCTGTTTCGGGTCGACGCCTTGCGCCAGATCGGGGGTTACGAGCCAAAGCTCTTCCTGTATGGCGAAGACGTAGAGATTTCCTACCGCCTGCGCGATCGCGGCTGGCACCTGCGCTATGTGCCGCGTGCCACGGTCTGGCACTACACCTACGAACATGCGCAGCAGGTCAAGCCGGCGCAGTTCCTGGGCAGCACGCTGGCCAATGTGCTGCTTCGCATGCGCTATGGCGGCTGGCGCGCCATCGTGCGGGGTGGGTTGATGTACCTGGGTCTGTTTGCGCTAAGGCCGCAGATTCCGGACCAGCGTTTGCGCCTTCTGCAAAACGGCTGGCAGATCGTGCGGCTGGCGCCGTATTTCCTGCGCACGCGCAAGCAGTCGGCCCATCGCTTCCCGTTCGCGTTGTGGGACTATGAGATGGTGCGACACGGCGCCTTCCACGAATACAAGCCAAGCCTGGCCGGCTCCCCCCAGCCCGTGGTCAGTGTGCTGGTGCGCACTGTGGCCGGCCGCGCGGGCAAGCTGGCCGAGGCCGTGGCCTCGGTTGCGGGGCAGACCTACGGGCCGGTGGAACTGGTCATCGTGGAAGACGGATCCGACACGGCCGCAGCGCTGGCTGACACGCTGCGCGAATCGGGCCGCTTTCAGTCGGTGCAGTACCGGCCCTTGCCCAAGGTCGGGCGCTGCCTGGCCGGCAATGCGGCAATGCAGGCGGCCACGGGCGAGCTGCTGTGTTTCCTGGACGACGATGACCTGTTCTACGCCGACCACCTGGAGGTGCTGGTTGATGCGCTGAACCAGCGCCCGGAGCTCGGCGGCGTTTACGGCCTGTCTTACCAGGTGCGCACCGAGGTGCTCAACGCCGAGCCCTGGATCTACCGCGACATAGAGCACAGCCTGGTTTACCGCCAGCCCTTCAGCCGGGCGCTGATGTGGCACCACAATTACCTGCCGATCCAGACCGTCCTGTTTCGCAGGACCCTGTTCGAGCAGCACGGCGGCCTGGACCCCGAACTGGACAACCTGGAAGACTGGAACCTCTGGGTGCGCTATACGCTGGAGCGCGATTTCGCGATGGTCGACAAGGTCACGTCCCTTTACCGCGTGCCGGCGCGGGCCGACCACGCCGTACAGCGCCAGCAGGTGCTGGACGATTACTACGCCAAGGCTGTTGCCAAGCACGGGGCACTGAAGGTGCAGCTCAACCCGAACCAGGTGCTTCAGATGGCGCAGGAACTGGCCCAGGACCTGTATGTCGTCAAGGTGGAGCGCAAGACACTGCGGCGCATGGTGCTTTCGCGGCCCTGGCTCGCGCGCTTTTATCATTCACTGCGCCGCGCCGGCAGTGTCCTGCGCCGGGTGGCCAAACGGCTGTAGCCCAACCCGCCAAATACACCATGGAAGAGTGGTTCGTTCCCCATGCCGCCTCGGCGCTGCCGCCGGCCACGCGCGTGCTGGTGCTCGCGCCACACCCTGACGACGAGGTGTTTGGTTGCGGCGGCTGCACGGCGCTTTATGCAGCCGCTGGTGCAACAGTTCGGGCGCACATCCTGACCGATGGCGGCGGCCAGCTTGAAGGGGTGCATCGGCAGGAAGTCATTGCCTTGCGCCGCGATGAAAGCCGTCGTGCCGCCAGCCTTTTGGGTGCGGGCGAGCCGTCCTTTGGCAGCTGGGCGGACCGGGAATTGGGCGCTGCGGCCGTTTTGGCCGAGCACGTTGGCAAGCTGATCGAAGAAATGGGGGCTGAGGTGGTTTTCGCGCCCTCGCTGTGGGAAGTCCATCCCGACCATCGCGCAGCCGCCTGGGCGGCCATCGGGGCTGTCACCGCGCTCCAGGAAGCAGGCAAAGCGGCGCCTGTGCTGGTTTTTTACGAAGTAGGCGCGCCCCTGCGGCCAACGCATCTGGTCGACATCTCCGGCGTGATGGATACAAAGAAACGCGCAATGGCCGCGTTCGAATCGCAACTCACCCAGCAGCGCTATGACGTCCATGTGGCCGCGCTCAACAGCTTTCGCACCTACACCCTGGGCGGCGGCCAAACGGCGGCCGAGGCGCTGATCATCGTGAGGCCCGCCGAGCTGAGCACCTGGAGCGCCGACTACGGCCAAAGCGCCTTGCCTGGGTTGTCTCATGCGAGCGACGCGGCCATGAAGAAAATCGATGAAGCCGTGCACGGCCTGCGCGGCACGATCCAGGACCAGAGCGCCGAGCTTCACGAGCGGGCGCTGGCCATCCAGTGGCTCAACGCGCGGGTTGCTGAACTGGAGCGGGGGCTGGAAGAAACGCGGCAGCAGGTTGAAGCAACCCGCCATGCCCTGGCCGAAGAAAGCAGCCTGCTAGCCGCCACACGCCAGGCCCTCGCGGACGTGCTTGCGTCGCATTCATGGAAGGTTACCCGCCCGCTGCGCTGGCTTGGCGAGCGGCTGCGCTGATCAGAGCTGGTCGGCAAACGCGGGCCGTACCCGCTCGAAAAGCAGCACGGCGCCGGCAGCCAGGACAGTCCAGGCCAGCGCGAACACGAGCAGACTGCCCCAGGCGGGCCACTGGCCCAGCAGCAGGCTGGCGCGCAGGCTTTCGATCGGCAGCGTCAGCGGGTTGAGCACCAGCCAGCGCTGCACCCCGGCCGGCAGTGCGGAGGCCGGATACAGCACCGGCGTGAGGAACAGCAACACGTTGAGCACAGGTCCCACCATCTGTCCGATGTCGCGCAGGAACACCCCCAATCCGGCCAGCAACCAGCCCATGCACAGCAGCATCGGCAGCATCGCCAGCAGGATGAGGGGCGTGGCCAGCGCGGAAGGCGGCAGCTGGCCCTGCAGCAGCAAGGCGCCGGCCAGAAGCACCGCCAGGCTCAGTGCGGCATGGAACAGGGCGCTGCCCATGCCGATCCAGGGAAGCACTTCCAGCGGAAACACCACCCGCTTGACCAGATTGGGCTGCTCCAGCACCAGGCGAGGGGCGCGTCCCACCACTTCGGAGAAGAGGTTGAACAGAACCAGCCCCGCGAAGATGTTCAGGGCAAAACTGCCCGGATGGTCTTCCACGCCAGGCCACCGTGCCTTGAAGACCAGCCGGAAGACAA
>CALRME020000453.1:0-3418 GCA_943369045.1 Sphingobacterium thalpophilum | reverse complement strand
ACAAGCGCGACACCATCAAGGACCGCGAAGGCAAGCGCGAGGTCGAGCGCGCCATGAAAAGCCGCAACCGCTGAGCCCGCTGCCGCGAGGCCTCAAGCAGTAATGGTGCGGCTTGCAGGCCGAAATGCTTCCATAAGCCGCGCCAATACTGCTTATGCAGGTTTAAGCGAGTTCGCGCAACGGGTGATCCGCTTGCGTCCACGGGCTCGCAAAGAACGCTTCCACCATCCCCGGCGCCACGTCTTCGATGCGCGGGGGATTCCACTTCGGGCTGTGGTCCTTCTCCACGGCCAGGGCCCGGATGCCTTCCATGGTCTCGCTGGCTGTGCCCGGACGCAGGTGGAAGCAGGCATGAACCATGTCGCGCTCCATGCGCAGGTCGTCGCCCAGGCTCATGGTGCGGGCACGGCGCAATTGATCCAGCGTGACCGCCAGCATGAGCGGGGAACGCTTGCGCAGGGTTGCTGCGGTTTTGGTGGCCCATTCCGAGGTGTCGGCTTCCAGCGCCGCAGTAATGGCAGCCACGCTCTCCAGCCCGAAGAACCGGTCGATACGGTCGCGGTCCGGGAATGAGGGCGCCACCGGCTCCCTCATCAGCGCGGTGAGGGTCTGCAAACCGCCCTCCTCCAGCGATGCCCATAGCCTGGGCAGTTCGTCCTCGGGCAGCAGCACGTCGGCCAGCCCGGCCGCAATCGCCTGTTCGCCGCCGATGACGTCGCCCGTCAGCGCCAGGTACTCGCCCACGTGCCCGGGGCAGCGCCCGAGGAACCAGCCGCCACCGACGTCCGGAAACAGGCCGATGGTGGTCTCGGGCATGGCCATCTTCGTCCGGCCCGTGACGATGCGCAGGCTCGCGCCCTGGGTGATGCCCATTCCCCCGCCCATGACAATGCCGTCCATGAAGGCAATGTAGGGCTTGGGGTAGTGGTGGATGAGGTGGTTGAGCCGGTATTCTTCGGTAAAGAAGTCTTCGAGTTCCGGGTTGCCAGCCAGCACCGCCTGGTGGAAAAACCGGATGTCGCCGCCCGCGCAGAAGGCACCGAAAGGCCCTTCCTTGTTGACACCGCGGATCGCTACCGCCTGCACAGCCGGGTCGTCCCGCCACGGCACCAGCGCCGCCGCCAGCTCACGGATCATGCCCAGAGACAGCGCATTGAGCGCCTTGGGCCGGTTGAGCGTGATGAAACCGATCCCGCCCCGTACTTCTGCGATCACATCGCTCATTTCAAAACCTCCGCGCGACGCGCTCCGGTATTCGCCTTGGGAGCGGCCCGGCGGCTCATGCCCTCTGCCTCCACCCAACCAGTTCATTGACCAGCAAGGCGCCGATCACGAGCGCGCCGCCCGTCAGCACGGTCGGGCCCGGGACTTCATCCGCGCCCACCCAGGCGAGCAGGATGCCGAAAATCACCTCCAGCAATGCCAGCAGCGCAATCTCAGGCGCTTTGAGCACGCGGGCACAAATAACCGACAGCGCGCAGGGAATGGCCAGTTGCACCAGTCCCAGCAGCGCCAGCAAGGCAATGTCATGGCCCGAGGCCTGAAACGGCATGGCCAGCGGCAGCGTGGTCAGTGAGGAGATCACTGCGCCCATCAGCACGGCCGGCACGAGGTCGAGGTTCTTACCCTGCGCATTGACGCGCTGGGTGATGGTCCAGTTGATGGCGCCGGCCACCGGCACGCACAAGGCCACCAGCGTGCCCGCCACGCCGCCGCCCGACAGCTGCGCGCCGAACATGTAGGCGATGCCGGCGCCGGCCACCACGATGGCCAGCCAGGTGCGTACGGGAATGCGGTAGCCCAGGAAGATGCGGGCCACCAGCGCCGTGAACAGCGGCCCGGCGGCCAGCGTCACCAGCACATTGGCCACGCTGGTCAGCGTGAGGGCCACCATGAAAGCGGTGAACATCACGCTCCAGCAGATGCCGGAAACCCAGAGCGACGCCCCGCTATTGCGGACCTTGGCGAACACCTCGCGCCCTTGGAAGAAAGGCAGGATGACCAGCAGCGACAGCACGGTGAAGAAGCTGCGCCAGAAGGTCACCTCGAAGCTTTGCGCGTACTCCAGGTGGCGCGTGATGACGCCGGCGATCGACCACATCAGGGTCACCGCCACCATCAGGAACACCGCCTGGGTGTGGCTGAGCTTCATCGCCTCGTGATCAGCTGGGACGGCCGGCGCGCTTGCGCTCGTGCTCTTTCAGGAAGCGCTTGCGCAGGCGCACGCTCTTGGGCGTGATTTCGACCAGTTCGTCGTCCTCGATGAATTCCACGCCGTATTCCAGCGTGAGTTCGATGGGCGGCGTGATCTTGATCGCGTCTTCCTTGCCGGACACGCGGAAGTTGGTCAGCTGCTTGGTACGCGTCGCGTTGACCACCAGGTCATTGTCACGGCTGTGGATGCCCACGATCATGCCCTCGTACACCGGGTCGTTGGCGCGCACGAACATGCGGCCGCGGTCGTCGAGCTTGCCCAGTGCGTAGGTGAAGATTTCGCCATCGTCCATCGAGATCAGCACGCCATTCTTGCGGCCGCCGATCTCGCCCCGGTGGGGTTCGTAGCTGTCGAAGATGTTGGAGATCAGGCCCGAGCCGCGCGTCAGGTTCAGGAATTCGTTGGTGAAGCCGATCAGGCCCCGCGCCGGGATGCGGTACTCAAGGCGGACACGCCCGCGGCCGTCCGGCTCCATGTTCACCAGGTCACCCTTGCGTTCGCCCAGGGCCTGCATCACGCCGCCCTGGTGGGTTTCTTCCACGTCGACGGTCACCAGCTCGATAGGTTCGTGCTTTTCGCCGTTGACATCGCGCAGCACCACGCGGGGCTTGGACACGGCCAGTTCGTAGCCTTCGCGGCGCATGTTTTCCAGCAGGATGGTGAGGTGCAGTTCCCCGCGGCCCATCACTTCGAATATGCCTTCCTCGTCGGTCTCGGCCACGCGCAATGCCACGTTCGATTGCAATTCCTTTTGCAGGCGGTCCCAGATCTGGCGGCTGGTCACGTACTTGCCTTCGCGGCCGGCCAGCGGGCTGGTGTTCACGCAGAAGTTCATGGTCAGGGTCGGCTCGTCGACCTTGAGCATGGGCAGCGGCGCCGGGTTGAGCGGGTCAGTGATCGTGACGCCGATCCCGATGTCGGGCAGGCCGTTGATCAGCACGATGTCGCCGGGACCCGCGTCAGTCACCTGCACGCGGTCCAGGCCGCGGAAGGTCAGCACCTGGTTGATCTTGCCCTTGATTGCCTTGCCGTCCGGGCCTTCCATCACCATGACTTCCATCATGGGCTTGATGGTGCCGGCACTGATGCGGCCAACGCCGATGCGGCCAACGAAGGTGGAGAAGTCGAGTGCGGAGATCTGCAGTTGCAGGGGCGCGTCGGCGTCACCGGTCTGTGCCGGCACATGCTTGAGCACTGTGTTGA
>CALRME020000452.1:0-3420 GCA_943369045.1 Sphingobacterium thalpophilum | reverse complement strand
CTGGCCGAACGCGGCGCCCAGGCCCAGCGAACTGGCCAGCCAGGCCAGTCCGAGGCCGGCAGCCAGGCCACCGAGCATGGCGCCCCACGGCCGGCGCGGCGGCTGCGCTGCAGCGGCCGGGGCGGCGCCTGCGGCAGGTGTTGCCGCGGTGTTGTTCGGGCCCTGCGCGCCTTGCGGCTTGGCAGGTGCCGCCGCCTCGCGCTGGGTGACATTGCCCGACTGCTTGCCGACCGAACCGCCGCCGCCCAGCCGCCGGGCGGCCTCGGCCTCCAGCGTCGTGACGGCCATCAGGCCTACCAGTACCAAATGCCAGAATTTCATGGCGTCTCCTTGTTTTTGAACGGCTTCAACACTTGATTCCAACATGCAGTGCCACGACCCCGCCGGTCAGGTTGTGGAAGTCCACATGGCCAAAACCGCTTTTCTTCATGAGGGTCTTGAGCTCTTCCTGGCCCGGGTGCATGCGGATCGATTCGGCAAGGTAGCGGTAGCTTGAGTCGTCGCCCGCCACCAGCTTGCCCAGCCGGGGCAGCACGTTGAACGAATACCAGTCATAGGCTTTCTCCAGCGGCCGGGCCACTTTGGAGAACTCGAGGACCAGCAGCTTGCCGCCGGCCTTGAGCACCCGGTTCATTTCTGCAAGTGCCAGATCCTTGTGCGTCATGTTGCGCAGGCCAAAGGCCACGCTCACCAGGTCGAACGATGCATCCGCGAAAGGCAGTTTCTCGGCATCGCACACCAGCGTCGGCAGCACCACACCTGCATCGAGCAGGCGGTCGCGTCCTGTGCGCAGCATGGCCTCGTTGATGTCGGTGTGGACTACACGCCCGGTGGCACCCACCTTTTTCGCAAACGCCATGGCCAGGTCGCCCGTGCCGCCGGCAATGTCGAGCACCTGCTGGCCCTCGCGCAGGTTGGCCACCATGACGGTGTAGGCCTTCCATGCACGGTGCATCCCCATGGACATCAGGTCGTTCATCAGGTCGTAACGCGGTGCGACCGAATCGAAAACACCGCGCACACGCCGTGCCTTGTCGCGCTCGTCGACGGACTCAAAACCAAAGTGCGTGGAACTCATGGCCTGATGCTAGGGCTTTATGCGGCGGCGGATGCGGACAACCCTGCACCAGAACGGGGAATCTGTCGCCATTTTGCCGAAGGAGCAGGCCCCGCCCGCCCAGCTCGCTCAGTGGCTGGCGCAGGCGTGGCCGCCCTTTTCAGGCATCGGCGCATCGCGGTCAACAGCGGCGGCCTTGAGCCGCTGCTCGTAGTCGGCCCAGAGCTTGTCCTGCTGCGAACCCAGAAAGTAGAGGAAGTCCCAGGAAAAGATCCCGCTGTTGTGACCATCCGTGAAGGACGGCTGCACAGCGTAGTTTCCGACCGGTTCGAGCCCGGCCAGTTCCACTTCGCGCTTGCCCGTCTGCAGCACTTCCTGCCCCGGGCCGTGGCCCTGCACTTCCGCTGATGGCGAGTAGATCCGCATGAGCTCGAACGGGATGCGGAAAACCGCGCCGTCCGAAAACGAAACCTCGAGAACACGGGACTGCCCGTGCGCCGTGATGGACACGGGCGTCGGGGCGCCAGCCTGAAGACCTGCCATGCGGGAATCTGCCCTTGTGCGCTAAAAGCGCACGGAAAGGTTGACGTAGAGCTTTTCCTCACCCTTTTGCGGTGAGGCAGAGTTGATGGTCAGCGGGACCACGCTGCCGCGGATGAGCCGGCCGTAGTCCACCGTCACGGAGAATGGGCCGTTGCCGTAGCGCAGGCCCAGGCCCACACTGGCCAGCCGGTCGCTTGACGGCTTGTCCGCACCGTTGGCGTCGTTGTTGCCCAGCCATCCGGCGTCAACAAAACCCAGGAAACGCAGGCCGGCTGTGACCTCGGGGCTGGTGATTTCCAGCGAACCAGAGATGCCACGGTCGCCCGAGATCGAGCGCTCGCTCTTGCTGCCCCGCACCGACCCCAACCCGCCCAGGCCGAACTGTTCGCCGGAAATGAGCACGTCGGGGCTGTACTGGAACTGCCCGCGCAGGCCCCAGAGCCATTTTTCCGCGAACGGCGCAGCATAGGAGGCCCCGCCACGCAGCACCTTCCAGCGCGTCGTCTTGATGCGGGTGTTCTCTGTCTGGTAGGACGCCAAGTCATTGCCGGCGCCGCCGCCGGTATTGACCGCGAAGTCGGTGTTGTAGCCCCAGACCGACGTATCGGATTCAGTGCGGGCGTTGTACCCGAGCGTCACCGGCCGGCTGCGCCTGCGGGACTGCCCGGGGACCACGATGTCGTTGATCTTCGTTGCGTCGAAAACCTTGTCGTCCAGGCCCAGCGTGACATAGCTGCGGCGCCCGCCCTCGGGCGGCAGGTACATGGTGTAGTTGACGCCCAGGGTGTGGCCCGCGCCAGTGCTGGTGAAGGCGCCAAAGTTGCCGACGACGTCTGAACGGGTGTAGCTGGCCCCCAGTACGCCGCCGAGCTCATACAGCGGCACTTTGTACTGCAGGCCCAGTTGCTTGACGTCCTTGAAGCGTTCAAGGGATGTCGTGTAAGCGCCCACAAACTGGTGGTCCAGGTTGAACAGGTTGGTGTGGCCACCCGAGACGGTCACCCGGTCGCGCCCGGAAGATTCGGATCCACTGTTGGACGCGCTGACGGCGAAAGTCCAGGGACGGCTCTCCTTGACCGTGATGGTCGCGTCGATCTTGTCCGGCTCATCGGCTTCCTTGATGCCGACCTGGATCTGCTTGTTCTGGTTTTCGTTGGCAATCGCGGTCTGGATGGCAAGCTTCTTGAAATTGGGCGTGTGGCCGGTCCGCAGCTCGGGAAGGGTGCGGCGCACGTTCTCCTCGTCGTAGATGCTACGGCCTTCGATCGTGACCTTGCTGATGGTGAACTTGACGATTTCCAGCGTGACGGTGTCGCCTACTTCCTGGGGCGGCAATGCCACACGGTGCAAGCCGAACCCCTTGTCGCGCAGGCTGGTCTCGAGCGCCGCCGTGGCCTTCTGCAGGGTGTCCATGGTGGCGTCGGCGCGCAGGTAAGGCGCCAGGACGCGTGTTGTTTCGCCATCGCCCAGCGGGTTGTCGCCGGTGATCTTGAAGCCCTTGATCGCAAAAACGGCGGCAGGCGCCTCCGATATGGCCGGGACCGGAGCCGAAGCCGGTTGCTGGGCTGCGGCCATGCCGCACAAGCCCAAACTGGTCACGGCGAGCGCCACGGCCTGCTTGCGGTACATATTCTTGTTGCCCTCAGAGTCGGTCCAGAAGTCCGGGAATTGTCTCATCGGACTTACATTCTTGTCACGCTTTCAGGCTATTTGCACTGGTTTTGCGTCTTGATGTTGTTGTCGGCCAGAACGCTGACGAGCAGCGGGTTTTTCGTGTTGGGCAAAGGCAGCTTGTCGAACTCGATGAACTTGGGAACGTT
>CALRME020000451.1:0-3421 GCA_943369045.1 Sphingobacterium thalpophilum | reverse complement strand
CCCCGGCACGCCCAGCGACATCCAGGAAATATCCGAGTCGCCCCAGGTGCTCCACTAGGCTGCAAAGCTCACCCACAATGCTTTACCAGCTATGAAATATATAGCGCCGCGCTGGCTGCCCGGCGGCAACCTGCAGACCATCTGGCCCGCTTTGTACTCGCGCCGCGTGTTCGGCTCGCACCCGCAGTACCGGCGCGAGCGCTGGGATACGCCGGATGGGGATTTTGTGGATGTGGATTTTCTGGAGCCGCCTGGTCCGGCAGGCGCTCCCCTGCTCGTGCTCTTCCACGGTCTGGAAGGCTCATCGCGCAGTCACTACGCCGAAGCCTTTGCCGACTTCGCGGGTGAACACGGCCTGGCGTTTGCGGTGCCGCACTTTCGCGGCTGCAGCGGCGAGCTCAATCACGGGCCACGCGCCTACCACTCGGGCGACTTTGAAGAGATCGGCTGGGTGCTGCAGAAGCTCAAGCGCCAGCACACGCTGGCCGGCGGCGGACCTTTGATTGCAGTGGGCGTGTCGCTCGGCGGCAATGCGCTGCTGCGCTGGGCACAGGAGATGGGCGATGCGGCCTCGAAGGTGGCAAGTGCCGTGGCGGCCGTCTGCTCGCCCATCGACCTGGCCGCCGGCGGGCAGGCGATCGGCCGGGGCTTCAACCGGCAGGTCTACACCCGCATGTTCATGCGCACCATGAAGCCCAAGGCGTTGCAGAAGCTCGCGCAGCACCCCGGCCTGTTCAGCCGCGAGCGGCTGGAGGCGGCGCAGGACCTGTACGAGTTCGACAACGTGTTCACCGCGCCGCTGCACGGCTTTCGCGATGCCGACGACTACTACGCGCGCGGCTCGGCCAAGCCGCACCTGCACCGCATCCGCATCCCGGCGCTGGTGGTCAATGCGCTGAACGACCCGTTCGTTCCCGCCGCCAGCCTGCCGAAGCAAAGCGAGGTCGGCAACCAGGTGCAGCTCTGGCACCCGGCCCACGGCGGCCACGTCGGCTTCCCCGACGGCCGCGTGCCGGGGCATGTGCGGCGCATGCCCGATGAGGTGGGTGGGTGGCTGCTGAAGGCAGCGGGACTTTAGGGCGCTGACGCGGGCTTGGCCGGCGCGAAGGCGGGCTTGGCCGGGGCAGACGCCGCCTTGACGGGGGCAGAGGCGGGCTTCACAGGGGCAGACGCGGCCTTCGCCGGCGCGGACGCTGCGGAAGCCGCTGGCACTGCGGAAGAAGCAGCACCCGCCGGCCCAGAGGCCACGGGCCAGACAATGTCGGCCACATTGCGCGGCTTGCCGATCGGCGTGGTGGCCTGGCCCTTGCGCACCAGGGCGATGTCTTCTTCGCTGGGGTACTGCTGAAGCAGCCAGTAGTCGAAGGCACGGCGGGCGATGGGGGCTGCGTTCTGCGCGCCGAAGCCGGCGTTTTCAACCACCATGGCAATCGCGATCTTCGGGTCTTCGGCCGGTGCGTAGGCCATGAACAGGGCGTGGTCGCGGTGGCGTTCGTCGATCTGCGAGGCGTTGTACTTTTCGCCCTGCTTGATCTGGATGACCTGCGCTGTGCCGGTCTTGCCGCCGCTGGTGTAGCCGGCGCCGGAGAAGGCACGGGCCGAAGTGCCTTCCTGGTTCACGCCGACCAGCGCGTTGCGGATCACGGCGATGTTCTCGGGCTTGGCCGTGAGCACGCCGGTGGTCTCATGCACCGCCGCCTTGGGCGCGCGGGTGACGATGTCGATCACGTTGCGCACCAGGTGCGGCTTCATCCGCACGCCGTTGTTGGCCAGCACGCCGGTGGCCGTGGCCAACTGCAGCATGGTGAAGTTGTTGTAGCCCTGGCCGATGCCAAGTGAAATGGTTTCACCGGCGTACCACTTCTGCTGCTCGGGCTTTTTGTAGGCGCGGCGCTTCCACTCGGTCGAGGGCAGCAGGCCGCGCGACTCGCCCAGGATGTCGATGCCCGTCAGTTCGCCAAAGCCGAAGTGCTGCATCTGCTCGTGGATCAGGTCCACGCCCATGTCGTTGGCCAGGATGTAGTAGTAGGTGTCGCACGACTGCACGATCGACTTGTACATGTCGACCGAGCCGTGGCCGCCTTCCTTGTCGTCGCGGAAGCGGTGGCCGCCGAACATGAAGTGGCCCGGGTCGGAGATGGACTGCTGCGGTGTGCGCTTGCCCGTCTCCAGCGCGGCCAGCGCCATGAAGGGCTTGTAGGTGGAGCCGGGTGCGTAAGTGCCCCGCAGCGCGCGGTTGAGCAGCGGCTTGTCGGGCGATTCGTTGAGCGCCACCCAGTTCTCGCTGTCGATGCCTTCAACGAACAGGTTGGGGTCGAAGGTGGGCTTGGAGACGAAGGCCAGCACTTCGCCGGTCTTGGGGTCCAGCGCCACCAGCGCGCCGCGGCGGTCGCCATACAGGTCTTCGATCAGCTTCTGCAGCTTGATGTCGATGGACATCATCACCGTGTTGCCCGGCGTGGCGGGGTTGCTGGCCAGGCGCCGCACGGCGCGGCCGCCGGCCGAGGTTTCCATCTGCTCCACACCGGTGGTGCCATGCAACTGCTGCTCGTAGCTTTGCTCCACGCCCAGCTTGCCTATGTATTCGGTGCCGCGGTAGTTGGCCTCGTCCTCGCCTTCGTCGATGCGCTCCTTCTCGGACTGGTTGATGCGGCCGATGTAGCCGATAACGTGGCTGGCGAGTTCACCCCAGGGGTAGTTGCGGAACAGGCGCGCCTTGATGTCCACACCGGGGAAACGGAAACGCTGCGCCGCGAACTTCGCCACTTCCTCGTCGGTCAGGCGGGTGCGGATGGGCAGCGACTCGAAGCTCTTGGACTCTTCCAGCAGCTTCTTGAAGCGGCGGCGGTCGCGCGCCTGGATTTCAACCACCTGGGCCAGCTGGTCGATCACCTGTTCCAGCGTGGCGTTGATGCGCGACGGCGTGATCTCCAGCGTGTAGGCCGAGTAGTTGGTGGCCAGCACCACGCCGTTGCGGTCCATGATCAGGCCGCGGTTGGGCACGATGGGCACGATGGCCGTGCGGTTGTTCTCCGCCTGTTCGTCCAGGTCCTGGTGGCGGTAGATCTGCAGGTAGACCAGGCGCGAGGCCAGCAGCACGAAGCACACGAGCACCACGATGCTGGCCACCAGCACCCGCGCGCGGAAGCGCGAGAGGTCGGCTTCAACGTTGCGCAGTTCCGTCATCGCTGCAAATGTTTGAGCGCCGACGGGCCGCCCCTAGGCGCGAAGGCCCCCTCGGGGGGCAGCGCAGTACACGAAGTGACAAGCGTGGGGGCCATTACAGAGGCCGGTTGGCGTCAGGGTCAGGGGCCCGGCGTTGCGGCGCCAGCAGCACAATGCTGATCAACGGCCACAGCAACGCCTCGACCAGCGGCGCCAGCAACACCGTGAAGCCGGGGAAGGCGCCACCGGCGATCAT
>CALRME020000450.1:0-3435 GCA_943369045.1 Sphingobacterium thalpophilum | reverse complement strand
GGCCATGGCCAGAGGCATCTTCGCCGGGCCGGCGAGGCCATACCAGGTGGTGGCCTCAAAGCCGGGGAAGCCCGACTCGGCCATGGTCGGTATGTTGGCGTAGGCAGGCACGCGCTGCAGGCGGGTCTGCGCGATCGCAATCGCCTTGCCGCTCTTCACATGGGGCGTGGCCGCCGTCATGGTGTCGAAGCTGTACTGGATGGTGCCGCCTATCAGGTCGGTGAGCATGGGGCCCGAGCCCTTGTACGGCACGTGGATGGCCTTGACCTTCGCGGCCAGCATGAACATCTCCAGCGCCAGGTGTTGCGCGCTGCCGGTGCCGGCCGAGCCAAAGCTCACCGCGCCCGGCTTGGCGCGGCACAGTTCGACAAGGTCCTTCACAGTCTTGGCGGGCTGGCTGTCGTTGCAGATCAGCAGGTTGGGCGTGACGCCAACCAGCACCACCGCCTGGAAGTCCTTGGCCGCGTCGTAGTTGACCTTCTGCAGCGCGGGCGTAATCGCCTGGCTGTTGATGTGTGCCATCAGCAGCGTGTTGCCGTCGCCGGGCTGCTTGGCCACATAGTCGGCGGCGATGGTGCCCGAGGCCCCGGCCTTGTTCTCGACGATGACCTGTGTCTTCCACATGTCACCCAGCTTCTGGCCGATCACCCGCGCCAGGATGTCGGTGCCGCCGCCTGGGGCGAAGCCCACGATGATGCGCACCGGCCCGGCGGGCAGGTTCTGCGCGCGGATCATGGGGGAGGCCAGCGTCGCCGCGGCCGCAATGGTGAAGGTTCTGCGTTGCATATTTGTCTCCTATAAGAACTACCAGGACGCGCGTGCCGCAGGCACCGCGTTATCGTCTGTTCATGCTGCTTTTTGCAGCGCCACGTGGGCCGGGTGGCCGGCAAAATAGTCCATGGCCGCGGCAACGCCCGAGCCCGCGAGCTTCACGCCCGACAGCTTCAGGCCCATCTCGCAGCCCGACAGCGCTGCCATCAGCGTCAGGTCGTTGCAGTCGCCCAGGTGGCCGATGCGGAACATCTTGCCCTTGACCTTGCCCAGGCCGGTGCCCAGCGAGCAGTCAAAGCGTTCGTAGATCAGCTTGCGCACGGCGTCGGCATCCACGCCGTCGGGCATCATCACGCCCGTCAGCACCGGCGAGTACACCGAGGCGTCGGTGCACTGGATCTCCAGGCCCCAGGCTTTCACGCCCGCACGCACGCCCTCGCCCCAGCGGCGATGGCGGGCAAACGTGGCTTCCAGGCCGCCGTGGCGCGGGTCGAGCAGCATGTCGCAGGCCTCGGCCAGGCCGTACAGCAGATTGGTGTTGGGGGTGTAGGGCCAGTAGCCCGTCTTGTTCATTTCGATGATCTCGTCCCAGGCCCAGAAGGCCTTGGGCAACGTGGCCTTCTTCGATGCTTCGATGGCTTTGGGCGAGAGCGCGTTGAAGCTGATGCCCGGCGGCAGCATCAGGCCTTTTTGCGAGCCGCTGATGGTGACGTCCACGCCCCATTCGTCGTGCTTGTACTCGGCCGACGCCAGGCCGGAGATTGAATCGACCAGCAGCAGCGCCGGGTGTTTGGCGGCATCTATGGCCTTGCGCACCGCCGCGATGTTGCTGGTAACGCCGGTCGAAGTCTCGTTGTGCACCACGCACACTGCCTTGATGCTGTGCTGTGTGTCCTTCTTCAGGCGCTCCTCGATCATCGACGCCTGCACGCCCTTGCGCCAGCCTTCGATGCCGGGCAAGCCGAGGAATTCCGGCTTGATGCCCAGGCGCAGCGCCATCTTGTTCCACAGCGTCGCGAAGTGACCGGTCTCGTACATCAGCACGTGGTCGCCAGGGCTCAGCACGTTGGTCAATGCGGCTTCCCAGGCGCCTGTGCCCGAAGCCGGGTAAATGATCACGGGATGCCGTGTCTGGAAGATCTGCTGGATGCCTGAAAGGACCTTCAGGCCCAGTTCCCCGAACTCGGGGCCGCGGTGGTCGATGGTGGGCAGGCTCATGGCTCGCAGGATGCGGTCGGGCACCGGCGACGGCCCGGGAATCTGCAGGAAATGCCTGCCGGTGGGGTGGTAGTCAAGCGTCAACATGTTTATTGATCTCCGGGTGAATGACGTCATTTTTTGCATACAAAATTCATTTGTCAACGGTTTTTAACCCTATTTGGCTTTGACAGGCGATTTTTTTGCATACAAAATAAGTCCATGACCGCAGAAATCATCTCCATTCCCCGCGCTTCCCTGCACGAGCAGGTGGCCCACCGGTTGCGCCAGATGCTGGTGGAGAACCGCATTGCGCCGGGCGCCAAGCTCAATGAACGCGAGCTGTCCGAAGTCCTGCAGGTCTCCCGCACTCCCCTGCGCGAAGCCATCAAGATGCTGGCCGCCGAGGGCCTGGTCGAGCTGGTTCCCAATCGGGGCGCCATCGCGGTGGAACTGGACGAGGCCGATATCCTCAACACCTTCGAGGTCATGGGCGGGCTCGAAGCCCAGTCGGGAGAACTGGCTGCCCAGCGCATCACCGACGCCGAGCTGGCCGAGATCCGGGCCATGCATTTCGAGATGATGGCCGCCTGGACGCGGCGTGACCTGCCCGGCTACTACCGGCTCAATGCACAGATCCACCGCGCGATCAACGCCGCCGCCAAGAACCCGGTGCTCACCGCCACCTACAACCAGGTCAATGCCCGGCTGCAGGCACTGCGCTTCCGCTCCAACCAGGACGAGGAGAAATGGGCCAATGCCATCAAGGAGCATGAACGCATGATCGAGGCGCTCGCGGCCCGCGACAGCGCGGCCATGCGCGAAGTGCTGGCCAAGCACCTGCACAACAAGCTGGACGTGGTGATCGGCCAGTTGCGCGAGGCGGCGGCTGCCGGCGTGCAGGCCGGAGGGTCCAAGTGAACGCCCCCCTGCCCCTTTCCATCACCCGTGAAGCTCAGGCGCAGGCCTATGACACGGTGGCCTCTGCCAGCAACGAGGTCGCCGGGACGCTGGCCGCCCGCCTGGCCAAGGAGACGCAAGGCGAGGTGCTTTTTTCGCCCGCCGACCGCGGCCGCTACGCCACCGATGCCTCGATCTACCAGGTCATGCCCATTGGCGTCTTCGTCCCGCGCAATGGCGAAGACGTGAAGCTGGCGCTGGACATCTGCCGCGACCTGAAGGTGCCCATCGTGCCGCGCGGCGGCGGCACCAGCCAGTGCGGCCAGACCGTGGGCGCGGGCCTGGTCATCGACCACAGCAAGCACGTGCGCAAGATCATCAGCTTCGACGCTGACAAGCGCACGGCCGTGGTCGAGCCGGGAATGGTGCTGGATCACCTGAACCTGGCCCTGAAAAAACTGGGCCTGTGGTACCCGGTGGACGTCTCTACCAGTGCGCAGGCGACCTTGGGCGGCATGGCCGGCAACAACTCCTGCGGCAGCCGCAGCATTGCGTTCGGCAACATGG
>CALRME020000449.1:0-3439 GCA_943369045.1 Sphingobacterium thalpophilum | reverse complement strand
TGCGCCGCCGTGGGTGCGCTCGCGGGCGGCTGCGCTGCACACGGTGGCGGCGCTGGGTTCGTTCGCCATCGGCTCGGCCGTCTGGGGCGCCATGTCGGGCGTGGCGGGGCTGCCGGCCACACTGTCGGTGGCGGCCCTGGCCATGCTGGCCGGCGTGTTCCTGCGCCGCCCGTTCCCGCTGCGCATGAGCGACGCACACGAGGTGACGCCGGTGGCCCTGTGGGAAGACCTGCACATCAGCGACGAGCCGCACCCCGGCGACGGGCCGGTGTCGGTGGAGCTGGCCTACCGCATCCGCGACGGCGAGGCGCAGGAGTTCCTGCATGCAGTCACCCAGCTGCGGGCTTCCCGCCGGCGCGATGGAGCGACGCTGTGGCGCGTGTACCGCGACCTGGGCGACCCGAGCCGCTATGTCGAGCGCTTCATCGTCTCGTCCTGGGCCGACTACCTGCACCAGCGCTCCCGCGCCACCGTGGCCGACCAGCAGGTGGAAGAACAGGTGCGGGTGTTCTTGCGGGAAGGCGAGTCGGTGACCACGCAGCACTACATCGCGGAGCGGTAGCTCATTTCCGCCTCATTGTCTGGCGCGTATCCTGTGGCTCCACACCAGGAGCTCCCATGCCACGCCCCATCCTCGACGACGCCTTCATCCACCCCGCCGTCCGCGCCCGCGTCGCCGGCTGGCAGCACGCCATCGTCGACGAGGTGCGTGCGGCGGTTGCGGCCAACGACGTAGTGGTGGTGGGCATGGCCATCAACCCCTGGCCGGGCAAGGCGCGCAAGGCGCTGGACGCTGTGGGCCAAACCTACAAGTACCTGGAATACGGCAGCTACTTCAGCCTCTGGCGCCCGCGCAGCGCGCTCAAGATGTGGGCCGGCTGGCCGACTTTCCCGATGGTGTTTGTGCGCGGCACGCTGGTGGGCGGCTGCACCGACCTGCAGAAGCTGATCAACAGCGGTGAGCTCAAGACCATGCTGGGCGGCGCTCGCGCGGCCTGAGCGGCGTTTCCAGCTTCCTGCGTTCTGTTCAGCTGCGGTTCAGTCGCAGCGGCGCATCATGTCCCCATACCGAACAACCAAGGGGATCCACATGAACCGCATCGCCATCGCTTCCGTCATTGCCGCCGCAGCCTGCGCCGCCGCCACCGGCGCGCGGGCCGACACCTTCTTCGACACGGCCCGCGTGCGCACCGTCGAGCCCGTGTTCGAAACCGTCAGCGTGCCGCGCGAGCAATGCAGCGTGACCACCGTCAATGAAACGCACCGCGTGGGCGGCCCCACCCAGGGCCCCAACGTGGCCGGCGCCGTCATCGGCGGCGTGGCCGGCGGCATCCTGGGCAACCAGGTGGGCAAGGGCACCGGGCGCGACGTGGCCACGGGCCTGGGCGTGGTGCTTGGCGCCTTCGCCGGCGACCGCGTCGCCGGCGCCAACAACCGCCCCGAGCAGTACGAAACCGTGCCGCGCCAGGTACAGCAGTGCCAGACCGTGCAGGAGCTGCAGCAGCGCCAGACCGGCTTTCGCGTCGGCTACGAGTACCGTGGCCAGAACTACACCACGGTGATGCGCGACAACCCCGGCCCCAACCTGCAGGTGCGCGTGTCGGTGGACCCTGTGGTGCGCTGACCGCAACCCGGCCGGGCGGCGCTAGACTGCCCTCATGCTGACCATCCACCACCTGGGCATCTCCCAGTCCGAGCGCGTTGTCTGGCTTTGTGAAGAGCTGGACATTCCCTACGAGCTGAAGCACTACACGCGCGATCCCGTCACGCGGCTTTCGCCGCCGGAACTCAAGGCGCTGCACCCGGCGGGCACGGCGCCGGTGATGGACGATGGCGATGTGCGCATCGCTGAATCGGGCGCCATCGTGCAGTACATCATCGCGAAGTACGGTGGGGGCAGGCTGACGCTGCCGCCGGAGCATCCGGATTTCGCCAACGACCTGTACTGGTTCCACTTCGCCAACGGCAACCTGCAGCCGCACCTGGGCCGCAACATGGTCATGGGCCGCATCGAAGGCGCCAAGGGGCACCCGGTGGCAGCTTCGGCGCGCGAGCGCGTCGAGCGGGCGCTGGCGATGGTGGAAAAGCGGCTGGGTGAAGTGCCTTACTTTGCCGGCAGCGAATTCACGGCGGCGGACATCATGAATGTGTTCACGCTGACCACCATGCGCTACTTCCAGCCCTGGGACATCAGCGGCTATCCCAACCTGCTGGCCTACCTGCAGCGCATCTCGCAGCGCCCCGCGTATGTGGCCGCGATGGCCAAGGGTGACCCGGGTATGGGCTTGTTGCTCACATAGCCTTCCCGGCGCATTCCCTTACGCGGGCGCCGCGCAGCGTCCTGCATCTAACTGAGCAGTACCGCGTACCTTGGTGGCTTCACAACGACCACACCAACGGGACACACCATGACACTCAGCACGCAAGAGCGCACCAACATCTCCACGTTGGCTGTCGCCATGTTCAATGCGGCGCCGGGCGCCACCTACCTGGCCGAGCTCGGCGCAGCCTTCGAAGCCAACGGCCGCAGCCTGGTGCGCCTGGCGATCGACGTGTCCGGCACGGCCGCCTACAAGTCACTCAACCCAGACAGCCAGTCGGCCGCCACGTTCGCCGCTTCCTTCCTTACGCCGCTGGGCCTGCAGTCCAATGCCGAGGCCGTGGCCTTCGTCACCACCCGCTACAACAGCGGCCAGACCAAGGGCCAGATCTACTTTGAGGGCACCGTGGCGCTGTACGCCAGCACGGCCCCCGCGTTCGCCGCAGCCAAGGCCATCCTGGTCAACAAGACGGCCGTGGCCGACTACTACTCGTCGACGCTGGCCATCGCCGGCACCGGCATCGCCGTGCTGCAGCAATCGATTGCCAGCGTGACGCAGGACACGGCCACCGTGCAGCCCGCCATCACCGCCTTCACGCCTGTGACCGTGCCCACCTCGCCGGGTACACCAGGAACGCCATCAAGCCTCGTCATCAATCTGACGAGCGCCAACGACACATACACCATAGGCGCGGGCAACTTCAGCATCAACGGCCTGGGCGGCGATGACACCATCACCACCGGCGACGGCAACAACACCGTGACCACCGTGGCCGGCAACGACACGCTCACCACCGGCGCGGGCAACGACACCATCAACGGCGGTGACGGCAACAACACCATCAACGCAGGCGGCGGCACCAACACCGTCACCACCGGTACCGGCAATGACACCGTGACCACGGGCGCGGGCAACGACACCATCGTCACCGGCGCCGGCAACGACATCATCACCGCAGGCGCGGGCGCCGACCTGATCACCAGCGGCGCGGGCAACGACTCGATTGCCCTGGGCACCGACAGTGCCGTGGACACGGCGTTCTTCGCTGCCACCGCAGTGCTCAATGGCAGCGACATCATCACCGGCTTCAGCCCGGGCGTGGACAAGCTCAATATGCA
>CALRME020000448.1:0-3453 GCA_943369045.1 Sphingobacterium thalpophilum | reverse complement strand
TGACCGAGCCGTGCACCAGCAGCACGCCCTCGCCCGCGCCATCGAAGCCGCCCGAGAAATAGTCCAGCAGCGCGTTCTCGCGGAAGTAGTTCATCACCGGCCCGTGCGGCCGCCAGCGAAAGGCCTTGGCCAGCTTGAGCCGGTAGCGGTTCAGGGGCCGCAGTTCGATGATGCCGATGCGGTCCAGCTGCGCGAAGTACTTGATGCATTCGGCCTCGGTCAGCCGGTAGTTGGCGCCGATCTGCTCCAGCGTCCACTGGCTGAGAACGCAGATGGCGCACAGCAGCAGCTTCTTGTCGGCCACCACGGCCTTCTCCTGCTCCTGCGTCAGTTCCTTGAGCAGTGGCTGCGCGTCGGCCACACGGCGGGCCAGCTCGGCGAAATCCAGCCTGAGCGCGCGGCAGATCGCATCCACGCGCGACAGCGGCATGTCGCCCTTGGCCAGCATGCGCTTGACGCTGGACTCGGCCATGCCGAGGGAGCGTGCCAGGTCGGCGTAGGTCATCTGCGCGGACTTCAGTTCCTTCTTCAGGGTGCTGACCAGGTCGGCGGTGGTGCTCATGGAGAAAGTATCGCTTAAAGATACTTGTGGTTGAACTGGATTGAAATGTAGCGTTTTTTGAATCCAACTGGCCGCCGACTGACCACACTGCAGGCACTTGTTCAACCGATGGAGAAACCCTGATGCGGTCCCTGCCCCACAAAAACGAAGTCCGGCTTATGGCGATGGGCGCCGCCTTGCTGGCACTGGCGATCTTTGGCCCCGCGCTGGCGCAACCGGCGCACCACCATGACTTCGCCGACCAGCGCGTGCTCTGGGGCATCCCCTACGCGATGGACCTGCTGTCCAACCTGCCCTTCGCCGTGGCCGGATTGCTCGGCGCGGTCAGCCTGTGGCGCATGCCCGCTGGTGCGGTCAGCAATGTGCAGCGCGGCATGGCAGCGCTTTTCTTTGGCGGGCTGGTGCTCACAGCGGCCGCGTCCAGCTGGTACCACGGCCTGCCCAACGATGCCGGACTGCTGGTGGACCGCTGCGGCATGTCGGTTGCCTTTGCCGGTCTGCTGGGCCTGGCTGTGGCCGTGCGGGTGAGTGACAGGGCCGCCGCGGTCACAGGCCTTTCCGTCCTGGTGCTGGCTCCGGTCAGCGTGCAGGTCTGGGCCGCCACCGGCAACGTACTGCCCTGGGCGGTGGTGCAGTTCGGCGGCATGGCGCTGGTGGTGTGGCTGGCCTGCCTGCGCCAGCCACATGGCGCGCTGGACGTGCGCTGGGGCTGGGTGATCGCTGCCTATGCCGTGGCCAAGCTGTTCGAACTGCAGGACAACGAGGTGTTCCAGATGACGGGGCAGATGGTGTCGGGTCACACGCTCAAGCACGCCATCGCCGCGCTGGCCGCCATGCCTGTTATCTGCGCCATCTGGCAGCTGGGCAATCCAAGGCAGAATGCCTTCGCAAGAACCAAAGCGGTAGCAGCCCGCTGGGCCGGCCACGCATAAAAAGCACGAGGAGAGCCTTCATGACCACCGCACACGAACATCCCAACCAGTTCGCCCTGCTCAAGCAGCGCCGGTTTGCGCCATTCTTCTGGACCCAGTTCTCCGGCGCCGCCAACGACAACCTCTTCAAGTTCGCGTTCACGGTGATGGTGACCTACCAGCTGCAGATTAGCTGGCTACCCCCGGCGATGGCCGGGCTGGTGATCGGCGCGCTGTTCATCCTGCCGTTCCTGCTGTTCTCGGCCACGGCCGGCCAGCTGACGGACAAGTACGACAAGACCTTCATGATCCGCCTGGTCAAGAACCTGGAGATCGCGATCATGGGTGTTGCGGCCTGGGGTTTCTGGAACGACAACGTGGCGGCCCTGCTGCTGTGCACCTTCCTGATGGGGCTGCACTCCACGCTGTTCGGGCCGGTGAAGTTCGCCTACCTGCCGCAGGTGCTCAACGAGCGCGAACTGACCGGCGGCAACGGCATGGTGGAGATGGGCACTTTCGTGGCCATCCTGCTGGGCAATGTGGTCGGTGGCCTGATCGTGGCGATACCGGAGGTGGGCCGCCAGGATGTGGCGATCGCCTGCGTATTCCTGGCGTTGGTGGGGCGGGCCATCGCCCAGTTCATTCCATCGGCGCCGGCCACCGACCCCAGCCTCAAGGTCAACTTCAACCCCATCAGCGAGACCTGGCGCAACCTCAAGCTCGCGCACGGCGACGTGGTGGTGTTCCGCTCGCTGCTGGGCATCAGCTGGATGTGGTTCTTCGGCGCCGTGTTCCTCAGCCAGTTTCCCAGTTTCGCCAAGGAAGTGCTGCATGGCAACGAGCAGGTGGCGTCGCTGCTGCTGGTCGTGTTTTCCATCGGCATCGGCACGGGCTCGCTGCTGTGCGAGGTGCTGTCGCGCCGGCACGTGGAGATCGGCCTGGTGCCGCTGGGCGCCATCGGCATGAGCGTGTTCGCGATCGACCTGTACTTCGCCTCGCGTGGCCTGCCACCGGCCAGTGGCCTGACGCTCGGCCAGTTCCTGGGTACGGGCGCGCACTGGCGCGTGATGGCCGACCTGGCCCTGCTCAGCCTGTTTGCCGGCCTGTACAGCGTGCCCATGTACGCGCTGATCCAGCTGCGCAGCCAGCCCACACACCGCGCCCGCATCATCGCGGCCAACAACATCCTCAATGCGCTGTTCATGATCGCCAGTTCGGTGATCGCCGGCCTGCTGCTCAAGGCGGGCATGACGATCCCGCAGATTTTTCTCTTCGTCGGCCTGGCCAACGCCGTGGTGGCCTTCTACATCTTCATGCTGGTGCCCGAGTACCTGCTGCGTTTCATTGCCTGGGTGGCCTCGCGCATGGTCTACCGCTTCAAGGTGGCGGGCGATGAGAACATCCCGGTGGAGGGCGCTGCCGTGCTGGTGTGCAACCACGTGAGCTTTGTCGATGCCGTGCTGCTGATGGCGGCCAGCCCGCGGCCCATCCACTTCGTGATGGACCACCGCATCTTCCGGGTGCCGGTCCTGGGGGCCCTGTTCAAGCTGGCGAAAGCAATCCCGATTGCGCCGCGCTCGGAAGACCCGGCGGCATACGAGGCGGCGTTCGCGGCTGCAGCGAAGGTCCTGCGCGAGGGTGACCTGCTGGCGATCTTCCCGGAAGGCGGCATCACGCGTGACGGCACCCTGCAGGAGTTCAAGGGCGGGATCATGAAGATCCTGGAAACCAACCCGGTGCCCGTCATCCCGATGGCGCTGACCAACCTGTGGGGTTCGTACTTCAGCCGGGTCGAGCAGGGCGGCGCCATGGTGCGGCCTTTCCGCCGGGGGCTGTTCAACCGGGTGGGGCTGAATGTGGGCGCGCCGGTTGCTCCGG
The DNA here is from genome assembly GCA_943369045.1 of Sphingobacterium thalpophilum. Taxonomy (GTDB): domain Bacteria; phylum Pseudomonadota; class Gammaproteobacteria; order Burkholderiales; family Burkholderiaceae_C; genus Ramlibacter. Next base: position 102 of record CALRME020000448.1, on the reverse strand, counting down.
CCGATGTGCAGCCCGCACTGCTGCAGGCGCGGGTCGGCGCCCTGCTGGCAGCCGGCTGATCAGGCGGCGTCGTTCTGCGTGTCCGGTCCCGTGGCGGGGCCG
>CALRME020000447.1:0-3488 GCA_943369045.1 Sphingobacterium thalpophilum | reverse complement strand
GGCCGTACAGCATCATCGGCCCGCACGTGAAGATCGGCGCTGGCACCACCGTCGGCCCGCATACGGTGATCGAGGGCCGCACCACCATCGGCCAGGGCAACCGGATCTTCCAGTTCGTCTGCCTCGGCGCAGCCTCGCAGGACAAGAAGTACGCGGGTGAGCCCTGTGAGCTGGTGATCGGCGACCGCAACACCATCCGCGAGTTCAGCACGTACCACATCGGCACGGCGCAGGACACGGGCATCACCCGCCTGGGCAGCGACAACTGGATGATGGCTTACACCCATCTGGCCCACGACTGCCAGGTCGGCAACAACACGATCTTCGCCAACAACGCGCAGATCGCAGGCCACGTCCACGTGGGCGACTTCGTCATCCTGGGCGCATACACCAACGTGCACCAGTTCGTGAAGATCGGCGCACACGCGATGACAGGCATGGGCACCACGTTGCTGGCCGAGGTGCCGCCGTTCGCCATGGTCTCGGGCAACCCTGCTGCGGCACGGTCCATGAATTACGAGGGCCTGCGCCGCCGCGGCTTCTCCGCGGCGCGCGTGGCGGCGGTGCGGGCCATGCACAAGGCGATCTACCGCGATGGACTCACGCTGGAGCAGGCGCGCGAGCGCATCGCCACCCTGGCGCAGGAGACGCCGGAGTCTGCGCCGGATGTGGCGCTGATGGTCGACTTCCTGGCCGCCGTGGCTCCCCAGCGCGGCATCGTCCGCTGACCATGGCACCGACGGTCGCCATGGTCGCGGGCGAAGCGTCCGGCGACCTGCTGGCCGGCTTGCTGCTGGCCGGCTTGAAAGAGCGCTGGCCGGCCCTGCAAGCCCGGGGCATAGGCGGCCCGCAAATGGCACGCCACGGTTTCGATGTCTGGTGGCCTCACGAAAAGCTGGCCGTGCGCGGCTATGTCGAGGTTTTGCGCCACTACCGCGAGATCGTCGGCATTAGAAACCAGCTGAAAGAGCGGTTGCTGCGGGAGCGGCCCGACCTGTTCATCGGCGTCGACGCCCCCGACTTCAATCTGGACCTGGAAGCCTGCCTGAAGGCGCAGGGCGTCAAGACCGTGCATTTTGTCTGCCCGTCCGTCTGGGCATGGCGGGCTGAGCGAGTGGAGAAGCTGCGGCTCAGCTGTGACCATGTGCTTTGCATTTTCCCGTTCGAACCGCAGCTGCTGGCGCGCCACGGCATCGCCGCGACCTACGTAGGCCATCCGCTTGCCCAGGTCATTCCCATGGAGCCGGACAAGAGCGCCGCCCGGCAGGCACTGGGGCTGGGCCAGGCGGACGAAGTCATTGCCATCCTGCCAGGCAGCCGGGCTTCTGAAATCCAGTACCTGGCGCAACGGTTCTTCGAGGCAGCCAGGCGGATCCAGGACGCCCGGCCGGATGCCAGGTTCGTGGTTCCCGCCATTCCCGCGCTACGGCCTGCCATCGAGGCTGCCCTGCACAAGGCCGGCCTCATGCGCAACGTTCTGCTGCTCGCCGGCCAGTCGCACGCTGCGCTGGCCGCATGCGATGTCACCCTGATTGCCAGCGGGACTGCAACCCTTGAGGCTGCACTGTTCAAGCGGCCGATGGTGATTGCATACAACATGAACTGGCTGTCGTGGCAGATCATGCGGCGCAAGAAGCTGCAACCCTGGGTCGGGCTGCCCAACATCCTGTGCCGGGACTTCGTGGTGCCGGAACTTCTCCAGGACGAGGCAAAGCCTGAGCAACTCGCTGCGGCAGTGCTGGATTGGCTCGATGCTCCTGCCAAAATGGTGGCCGTACAGGAAAAATTCAGCGCGCTGCACCTGCAATTGCGCCGCGATACCGCCAAGCTTGCCACCGATGCGATCCATAAAGTTCTTGAAGGCTGAACAGGCTCCCCTGGCCTGGGACCCGGTCGGGTTGCTGGCGGGGGTTGATGAGGCGGGCCGGGGCCCCTTGGCGGGCCCGGTCGTGGCAGCAGCGGTGATTCTCGACGACACCAAGCGCATACGGGGACTGGCGGACTCCAAGATCCTGACCGCGCTCAAGCGTGAGAAGCTGTACGACCAGATTCTCGAAAAGGCGCTGTGCTGCTCGGTGGCGCAGGCCAGCGTGGAGGAAATTGACCAGTTGAACATCCTGCAGGCCACCATGCTGGCGATGCGGCGCGCGGTCGAAGGGTTGCGCCTCAAGCCGATCAAGGTGCTGGTCGACGGTAACCGCATCCCGACGCTGGACGTGCTGGCCGAAGCCGTGGTCGGCGGCGACGCGCGCATCAAGTCAATTTCCGCAGCTTCGATCCTGGCCAAGGTGCACCGCGACCGGCTTTGCGAGACACTTCACGAGGAGTTTCCGCAATACGGTTTTGCCACCCATAAGGGTTACGGCACACCCGAACACCTGCTGGCGCTCAGGACCCATGGTGCCTGCCGGCATCACCGCCGCTTCTTCAGCCCGGTGGCGGCGACGTTCACGACGGAAGGTGGCTCAACAGTCACCGTCAGCGTTTCGTGACCTCCGGCCCGCAACTGGTCACCTCGCGCGACAACGCGCTGCTCAAGGATTTGCGCAGGCTGGCCCAGGACACTACTGCATACCGCAAGCAGGGGCGTGTCTGGCTCGAGGGAGACCACCTTTGTCGCGCGGCGCTACAACGGGGGGTGAGGCCTTCGATGGCATTTTTTGCCGAGACGTTCTGGCCATTTGCGCATGTCGACTGGACTGGTGCCGCGGAAAGGAACGTGCTGGTTGCCGACTCCCTGTTCGCGGGCCTGAGCGGACTCGAATCGCCGGCGCGTATGGGATTTGTTGTCCAGCTTCCAGTGCAGCCGGCCATCGAGCCTGGCACCGCCTCGGTCATCCTGGATGGGCTGCAGGACGCGGGAAATGTGGGCGCCATCCTGCGCAGCGCATCCGCATTCGGATTTCGCCAGGTGCTGGCCATGAAAGGCACGGCGGCCCTGTGGAGCCCCAAGGTACTGAGGGCGGGCATGGGTGCCCATTTCGCCTTGCGCCTGCTGGAGGGGCTGGAGTCCTCAGACCTGGACGCTCTCGCCGTTCCCCTGCTGGCAACCAGCTCGCATCAGGGCGAATTGCTGCACCGCGCCACGCTTCCATGGCCCTGCGCCTGGATTCTTGGCCACGAAGGGCAGGGCGTCAGCGAGTCAATGGCCTCGCGAGCAAGCCTGTCCGTGCGTATCGCCCAGCCGGGCGGGGAGGAGTCACTGAACGTGGCGTCCGCAGCGGCGATCTGCCTGCACGCGAGTGCCTCTGGGCTATAATCAAGGGCTTTCCCGCAAACCCCCGTACGCCTAGCGCATTCAAGCCAATCCCTGAACAAAGTATGTGAACAAAAGCGAGCTTTTGGAGCAGCCAAGAGCAAGGTTTTGATCGCGTTTGGGCGTACCCGTAACCATCCGGAGAACCCAGTGCTTTTGTCTCTACAGGGAACCGCCCCTCCCGCCATCCTGGCGCTCGCAGACGGCACGGTCTTTACTGGCAATTCGATTG
>CALRME020000446.1:0-3496 GCA_943369045.1 Sphingobacterium thalpophilum | reverse complement strand
CAAAACGGAGGTGTCAAGGAAAACGCCCGCAATCCGCGGGACTGCGGGCGCTTGCGCCAGGATTGCGGCGCTTATTTGACGGCGCGGATCTTGTCGATGTTGTCTTTGCCGAACTGCTTTTCGAAGTCTGCGTTCACCGGGGCCAGCGCGGCGACGAACCTGGACTTGTCGACCTCCAGCACCGTCATGCCCTTGGCGCGCAGATCGGCCACGCCCTTGGCATCATCCTCGTCCACGCGGGCGCGGTTGGCTTTGGTTGCTTCCCTGGCCGCTTCCACGAAAGCCGTCTTGTCCGCCGCCGACAGCTTGTCGAACGCCGCCTTGTTCATCACGAAGATGCAGGGCGAATACACATGGCCAGTCAGCGACAGGTGCTTTTGCACCTGGTCGAACTTGGAGGCAATGATCACCGACAGCGGGTTCTCCTGGCCGTCCACGGTGCCCTGCTGCAGCGCGGTGAACACTTCCGGGAAGGCCATGGGTGTGGTGATGATCCCGAAGCCCTTATACGCGGCGATATGCACGGGATTTTCCATGGTGCGCATCTTCAGGCCCTTGAGGTCCTCGGGCACTTTCACGTCGCGCTTGCTGTTGGTCATGTGGCGAAAGCCGTTCTCGGCCCAGGCGAGCGCCTTGAAACCCTTGGAATCGAACTTGGTCAGCAGTTCCTGGCCGATCGGGCCGTCGAGCACGGCGCGCGCATGGGCCTTGTCGCGAAACAGGAAGGGAACGTCCAGAATCTTGGTGTCGGGCACGAAATTGGGCACCGGACCGGTCGAGCTCATCGCCAGTTCCTGGGTGCCCAGCTGCACGGCTTCGATCGACTCGCGCTCGCCGCCCAGCGAGCCGTTGTAGAAGGTCTGGACCTTGTACCGGCCACCGGTGCGTTTCTCGACCTCACGTGCGAAAGTGTCGATGCCCACGCCCTGGTGGGAGTTCTGGGCCGTCGAGATACTGATCTTCATCGTCGTTTGCGCGGCGGCATGGGCAATGAAGCCGGCGGTGAGTGCCATGGCCAGGGCCAGTCTGGAAAATTTCATGTGGTGTCTCCGGATGATTTGGGAACTGCTCTGAGGCCGATGATTTTGCCAGATCAGGTCAAAGTTATCATACAACTTTCGCATAGGGGAAACCCGCCCGGCCAACGCCGGGATTTCAGCGCGAGCGCAGCTTGAGCAGCCGTTCGCGCGCTGCCGCGAGGTGCTCACGCAGCGTGTACCAGCGGTCGGCAAAGCGGTCGGGCAGGTCCATGGCGGCCACCTGCTTTTCCAGTTTGTCCAGCCGCGTGATGACCCAGCGCAGCGCGATCGGATCGCCGGTGGCGATCTTCATCATGTCGGCTTCCAGGAACTTGAGTTCGCCATAGAAATGCTGCAGGGCTGCGTTGACCCGCCACTCGATGAAAACCGGAACCCGCCGCAGCAGCAGCAGGGCCAGCAGCCAGAGCGGCACAAAGGCGAACAGGGTAAGTTCCGCCCACTGCGCCATCCGGTAGGGCAGCAGGGTTTCAAGCCAGGGCCGCGCGCCCACGGAAAACTCCTGGGCGACCGGAGAGACCGGAAAGTCGCTGCCTCGCACCGAAGGGTATTGGCCTTGTCCTTCCAGGAATCCATTCATGGAGTGGATTTCAAAAGCGACGTCCAGCAGAACGCGCTGGAGCGCGGGATGCAGGTCGGGGCGAACCACAAGATGCGTCAGCGTGGCGACGGCGGCCACATCCTGCGGCGGAATATCACTGCGCAATTCGATGGCGCCCTGCGGGATCACCAGGGGCCGCAGGCGCCGCTCCCGTGCCGCCAGCGCGCCAGAGCGCTCCACGGCCAGCAGGCGGACGCCGTCCATGCGTGCCAGCGTCGCCGCTGTGGTGGAGTCACCGGAGGCGACGTGGACCACCACATCAACGCGCCCCTCGGCCAGCGCGGCGACAGCAGCGTCGCCCACCAGGCGCTCGAACTGCACTTCGCCAGGCTTGATGCGCAGGTGTTCCAGCAGGAGCTCGGCGGCAATGCGGTTGGATGACCCGGCGTCCGCCGCGGCAATGCGCAGGCCGCGCAACTGGGCCAGGCTGGTGACGCTGCTGCGTGCAAATACCCAGACGATTTCATGGCCGATGGTTGCCAGGCTCTGGACCGGCAGGCCAGGCCGTGCGTACAGACCCTGGGCGAACGCCACGTCGAGAATGTCGCCGCTGCGGCCCAGCCGGGTCAGCGCGTCCTGCGGTTTGGGATGGGTGATGATCTCCACCGACAGGCCCATCTTCTCCAGCCGCGTGGCATAGACCTGGGCGAGGCGCAGGTAACTGCTCTGCGCCGGACCGGCCCCGATGACGACGCGAGCCGGTGGTGGCGGTTTCCAGACGGTAGCCGCCCAGGCCATTGAAAGCACCAGACCCAACAGGATGGGGAGGTACATCAGCCACCAGCGGCGGCGATAAAGGATGGGCAGATTCATCGGCCGCGCAGCCTGAGTACGCGCAGCCGCACGAAGTCGATGTGCTGGTGCAGGGCGTACCAGCGCTGGGCCAGTTCCCTGGGAAGGGTCAGCGACGCCATGGCCGCGTCCATCTTCTTGAGCTTGGCGTTGACGCGGTTGAGGTCAAGGTCGCTGAGGCTGTCGGTGGACAGGTCGTTCTCGATGAACTTGAGTTCGCCATACCAGCGGGTGACACGGCTTTCAAGCTTCCAGCGCAGCCATGCGGGGATCAGCAACGAAAGCCACCAGGCCACGACGGCCAGCGGTATGCAGATGATGGCCAGCCGTTCGACCACCTGCGCCCACCAGAAGGGCATGTGGCGCTCCAGCCAGTTCGGCCCATGGGACAGCACGTCGCGCGCCTGCGGAGCCGAAGGGAAATCGCTCTGCCGCAAGGCCGGAAAGTCGCCTGCGCGATGAAACGGCCCACTGCCGGTGTGCAGGTCCATGGCGACGGCAGTTGCGATGCGCTTGAGCGCCGGTGCCAGGTCTTGCCGGACCACCAGATGGGTTCGGGTGGTCAGCAGTGTCACGTCGCGTGGCGGCATGTTCGGGCCCAGTGCATCCTGGGCCAACAGCCGGGGCTCGAGAAAGTTGTTGCGCTCGGACAAGGCCACGGTGCGCTGCAGGGCCGCCAGATGAATGCCGGGCGCGGCCAGCAGCCGGCGTACGGCCGGCGCGTCGGCGGGGGCCACCATCAGCACGACGTCGACGTCGTTGCGGTGCAGCGCCTCCACGGCCTTCAGACCGCTCTGCGATGACCACTTGACTTCGTCTTCCCGCAGCCGCTGTTGCTGCAGCAGCCGCTGGGCCATCACGCGGTGGCCACTGCCGGCCGGGCCCGCCGCGACGCGCTGGCCGCGCAACTGGACGAATGAATGAAGGTCGCGGTCGCGGCTGAAGATCCAGATGCCTTCGATGCCCACGCTGGCCAGTGTCTGCACCGTGGCGGTCTTGGCCATCTCCGCTGAATTGGCGGACCAGCCAAAGCCGCCTTGCACCAGCGCTATGTCGGCTTGCGGCG
>CALRME020000445.1:0-3517 GCA_943369045.1 Sphingobacterium thalpophilum | reverse complement strand
CACCCCGGCGCAGCCCACGTCTGCTGGGCCCTGCTGGCGGGTGGCCAGTCGGCCGCCAACGACGACGGCGAGCCTGGCGGCACCGCCGGACGGCCCATGCTCGAAGTCCTGCGCCGGCAGGACCTGGACGGCGTGCTGGCCACGGTGGTGCGCTATTTCGGCGGCGTCAAGCTGGGCGCGGGCGGGCTGGTGCGCGCCTACACCGATGCGGTGGCCCAGGCGCTGCTCGCGGCCGGCAAGGTGCCGCTGCAAAAGCCCGTCACGCTGTGCTGCTCGGTGCCCTACGCCATGGAAGGCTGGCTGCGCCGCGAGTTGCAGGATGCCGGCGCGCTGCTGCTGCACGCCGGGCATGGCTCAGTGGTGAGGCTGCGCTTTTGCCTGCCGCAAGGCAGTGCTGCGGCGCTGGTGGCGCGCGTCAACGACGGCGGCCGCGGGGCCGTGGCCTGGGACGACGAAGCGGCATAGGGCAAAACCGCACGCTGTAACAGCGTGGACGGGCTACGATGGCCGCCAGCCATGACCGACACGCGCAAGGACGACTTTTCAACGCTCTTCGAGCTGCTGCCCATCGGCGCCTATCGCACCGATGCGAAGGGCGTGCAGATGCGCGCCAACAAGGCGATGGTCAAGATTTTCGGGTTTGAATCGGAAGCTGAGATGCTGGGCTCGGTCACTTCGCGCGGCGGCGGCTGGTACGTGGATCCGGGGCGCCGCGCGGCCTTCCGCGAGCAGCTGGACGAGTTCGGAACCCTGCGGGAATTCGTCTCCGAAATGCGCCGCAGCAACGGCGAGACTTTCTGGATCAGCGAAAACGCCCACCTGGTGCGCGATGGCAATGGCCAGGTTCTCTACCACGAGGGCACGGTGGAGGACATCACCGCGCGCATGCAGGCAGAGCAGACGGCCGGGGCGGCCACCGCACTGCTGCGCGAGCGCACCGACACGCTGCAGGTCACACTCAAGAACATCGAACAGGGCATCATGCGCTTCGACGCGAAAGGCCGGGTGGTGTTCTACAGCGAGAGGGCGCTGGACATGCTGGGCCTGCCCGAAACCCTGCTGGCTTCGCAGCCCACGCTGCAGGAGATCACGCGCTGGCAGTCCGAGCGAGGCGACTTTGGCGAAGACCTGGAGCTGCTGGAATCCGACGAGGCCCGGGCCCGCTTCGGCCAGATCCTGGAGAGCAACCGGCTGGCCTCTACCGGCGCCTATATCCGCAAGACGCGCGATGGCCGCGTGCTGGAAGTCAAGACCCGCGCCTTGCCCGACGGCGGCGCGTTGCGCACCTACACCGACATCACGGCCTACTTCAACACCCAGCAGGACCTGGCGCAGAAAACCCGTACGCTGGAGATCACGCTGGACGCCATGAGCCAGGGCATCGCCACCATCGACGCCACCGGCCGCACCGTGATGTCCAACCGGCGCCACCACGAGCTGCTGGGCTTTCCCGAAGCGCTGATGGCCAGCCAGCCGACCATGGAGCAGCTGGTGAGATTCCAGATCGAGCGCGGCGATTTTGGCGAGAACTTCGACTACGTCGATGCGGTGGCCCGCGGTTACGTGGCCGTCGGCGATACCACCCCGCCCATCATGGGACCGGAGACCTACTTGCGCAAGACCCGCGACGGCCGCACGCTTGAGGTCAAGACCCGGCCGCTGCCCGACGGCGGCGTGGTGCGCACCTTCACCGACGTGACCGACTACGTGCAGACGCAGGATGCGCTGTCGGAAAAGCAGGCCCAGCTGGGCGCGCTGGTCAACAACATCCCCGACCGCATCTGGCTCAAGGACGCCGATGGCGTCTACCTGCTGTCCAACCCGGCGCACCGCCGCCAGCACGGCTTTCGCGAACAGGACATCGTGGGCAAGACCGCCGACGACCTGTTCGGCGCGCAGGCCGGCGACCTGTACCGCCAGTCCGACCTGCGCGCCATGGAAGCGCGGCGGCCCGTGATCTACGAAGACAAGCTGGTCGACGCAGCGACCGGCGCCGTGCAGTATTTCGAGCTGGTCAAGGTGGCCATGCGCGACGAGGCCGGGCGCTGCATCGGCCTGCTTGGCATTGCGCGCGACATCACGGCACGCAAGGAAACCGAAGCAGCGCTGATCGCCGCCCGCGACGCGGCCGAGGCCGGCAACCGCGCCAAGGCGGAGTTCCTGGCCAACATGAGCCATGAGATCCGCACGCCCATGAATGCGGTGATCGGCATGAGCGACCTGCTGCTGGACACGCCGCTGTCGGCGTCGCAGCGCGAATTTGCCGAGACCATACGCACCAGCGGCGACTCGCTGCTGGTGCTGATCAACGACATCCTGGATTTTTCCAAGATCGAATCGGGCCACCTGGAGCTCGAACGGGTCCCGGTCAACCTGGCCGAGTGCGTGGAAAGCGCGCTCGACATCACCGGTGGCGCGGCCATGGGCAAGGGGCTGGAGCTGCTCTACTGGATCGAGGACGGCGTGCCGCGTGCCATCTACGGTGACATGACGCGGCTGCGCCAGGTGCTCACCAACCTGGTGAACAACGCCGTCAAGTTCACCGCGCAGGGCGAAGTCGTGGTCACGCTGGCGCGGCGGGCGGCGAATGACGGTTCTGCGCTGCTCTACTGCTCGGTGCGCGACACGGGTATCGGCATTCCGGCGCAAGCCATGGGCCGGCTGTTCCAGGTGTTCAGCCAGGTCGACACCTCCACCACCCGCCAGTTCGGCGGTACCGGCCTCGGGCTGGCGATCTGCCGCCGCCTGGTGGCGCTGATGGGCGGTCGCATCTGGGTCGATTCCGAAGCAGGCAAGGGCTCGAACTTCCAGTTCGAAATTCCGCTGCAGGTCGTGCCTTCGGGACCGGTGGCGTACCAGGGCCGCAAGTCCGCCAGCCTGGCCGGGCGTCGCGTGCTGCTGGTCGACGACAACGCCACCAACCGGCAGATCCTCACGCTGCAGACCAGCCGTTGGGAGATGAAGCCGCGCGCGGCTTCGTCCGGCCGCGAGGCGCTGGCCTGGCTGGATGCAGGCGAGAGCTTCGACTGCGCCATCATCGATGTGCAGATGCCCGGCATGGACGGCTACATGCTGGCGGCCGAGTTGCGCAAGCGCCTCCCGGCGGCGCAGCTGCCCATGCTGGCCTTGACCTCGCTGGGCGACAGCGGCCGGCAGTTCGCCGGCCTGGGGCTGGCGCAAACCCTGACCAAGCCGACCAAGTCGCAGGTGCTGTTCGAGGCACTGACCAGCCTGTTCGAGCGGCCCGTGCCATCGTCGCCCGCAGCGCTGGGCGAAGACCGGCCCGTGCCGACGCTGCGCGCGCCGCCGGCCACGCCGCTGCGGCTGCTGCTGGCCGAGGACAACGTGATCAACCAGCGCGTGGCCTCGCTGATCCTCAGCGGCCTGGGCTACGAGCTGCAGGTGGTTGCCGACGGCCGCCAGGCGCTGGACGCCGTGGCGGCCTCAGAAGCCGCCCGGCCGTTCGACGTGGTGCTGATGGACGTGCAGATGCCGGTGATGGATGGCCTGGAAGCCA
>CALRME020000444.1:0-3522 GCA_943369045.1 Sphingobacterium thalpophilum | reverse complement strand
CGTCGACATGGAAGACCCCACCGGCTACGGCCGCATTGTGCGCAGCGGTGACGCCGTCTGGTCCATCGTCGAGCACAAGGATGCCGACGAGCACCAACGCGAGATCCAGGAGGTCTACACCGGCGTGATGGCCGTGCCCAACAAGCTGCTCAAGCGCTGGCTGGCCAGGCTGTCGAACGACAACGCCCAGGGCGAGTACTACCTGACCGACATCGTCAAGCACGCGGTCAAGGACGGCGCCGACGTGGTCTCGATGAAGACCGGTGACAAGGTGCAGGTCGACGGCGTCAACAGCCCGCAGCAGCTGGCCGAGCTGGAACGCTCTTTCCAGTTGCGCCAGGCCCACGCGCTGATGGACCTGGGTGTGCGCCTGGCGGACCCGGCACGCTTCGACTTGCGCGGCAAGCTGGACTGCGCGCAGGACGTGGAGATCGACGTCAACTGCATTTTCGAGGGCCGGGTGTCGCTGGGCGAAGGCGTGCGCATCGGTGCCAACTGCGTGATCGCCAATGCGCGCATCGCCGATGGCGCCGTGATCAACCCCTTCACCCACATCGACGGCGAGCGCCTGGGCGTGGAAGTGGGTGAGGACGCCATCGTCGGCCCGTTCGCCCGCCTGCGCCCCGGCGCGAAGCTGGGCGTGGACGTGCACGTGGGCAACTTCGTGGAAATCAAGAACGCCACCATGGCGCGCGGCGCCAAAGCCAACCACCTGGCCTACCTGGGCGACACCACAGTGGGCGAGCGCGTCAACTACGGCGCCGGCAGCATCACGGCCAACTACGACGGCGCCAACAAGCTGCGCACGGTGATCGAGGCCGACGTGCACGTGGGCAGCAACTGCGTGCTGGTCGCGCCCGTGACCATAGGCCAGGGCGGCACCATAGGCGCAGGTTCAGTCGTCACCAGGGACACGGCCGCCGGTTCTCTGACCGTCGCGCGCGGCAAGCAGGCCAGCATCGCCAACTGGCAGCGGCCGGCGAAGAAGCAGGCTTGAGATTGGCTCAGGGCCGCAGCGCAATGTGCGGCTCGAACTTGGCCCGCCGTACGCTGAAAAAGGCCTTGACGTTGCGCACGTTCGCATCGCCCGTGAACAGTCGCTGCGACAGCGCCAGGTAGTCCGGCATGTCGGTCGCATGGACGATGAGCACGAAATCCGGGCCGGGCGAGACGCGGTAGCACTGCTGGACCGCCACGTCCTGCGTCACCCGCTGCTCGAACTGTTCCAGGTGTTCCGTGCCCTGCCGGTCCAGCGTCACTTCCACAATGGCTGTAAGGCCGTGGCCCAGCTGTGGGGCCAGCCTGTCGGCGTTCAGGATGGCGATTTCACGTTCGATCAGTCCCGCATCACGCAAGCGCTTGACACGGCGCAGGCAGGTAGGCGGGGAGACGTGAACTCGCGCTGCCAGATCCTGATTGCTCAGTGACGAATCCTGCTGGAGCTGGTCAAGCAATGCCAGGTCAGTTTCATCCAGCGGTATTTGTTCCGACATTCATTAAATTTCCGAATATTATTTCAATCATAAGTATCAATGAAATAATATTCCAGATCAATAGTAATTAAGAACACAAATTCAATAGTGGCTGGCCTACAGTCGCTGCACTCTCAAGGAGATTCACCTATGTGCGGCATCGTCGGCGCGGTTTCCACCCGCAATATCGTCCCCATCCTGGTTCAGGGCCTGCAACGGCTCGAATACCGCGGCTATGACTCTTGCGGCGTGGCCGTGCATGAGGGTGGCCTGAAACGGGCACGCAGCACCTCACGTGTGGCGGAACTGCTCACGCAGGTCGAATCGGAAAAGCTCGAAGGCGTGACGGGCATTGCCCACACGCGCTGGGCCACGCACGGGGCACCGGCGGTGCACAACGCCCATCCTCATTTCAGCCACGGCCCCGGGGCGGATGCAGGCTCGCGGCCCGGCCGCGTGGCGCTGGTGCACAACGGCATCATAGAAAACCACGACGAGCTGCGTGCGGCGCTCCAGGCCAGGGGTTATGTGTTCTCCAGCCAGACCGACACCGAGGTCATCGCCCACCTGGTCGACAGCCTGTATGACGGCGACCTGTTCGAAGCAGTGAAAGCCTCGGTCAAGCAATTGCAGGGCGCTTATGCCATCGCCGTGTTCTGCAAGGACGAGCCGCACCGCGTGATCGGCGCGCGGGCCGGCTCCCCGCTGATCATGGGTGTCGGCAAGGATGGCGAGACCTTCCTCGCCAGCGACGCCATGGCGCTGGCGGGCGTGACCGACCAGATCATCTACCTGGAAGAGGGCGATGTGGTGGACATGCAGCTGGGCAAGTACTGGATCGTCGACAGGGCCCACAAGGCCGTCACGCGTCAGGTACGGACGGTGCATGCGCACAGCGGCGCGGCCGAGCTCGGGCCCTACCGCCACTACATGCAGAAGGAAATCTTCGAGCAGCCGCGCGCGATTGCCGACACGCTTGAAGGCGTGGAGGGCATCGTTCCTGAGCTGTTCGGTGATGGCGCTTACCGTGTCTTCCAGGAAATCGACTCTGTGCTGATCCTGGCCTGCGGCACCAGCTACTACAGCGGCTGCGCCGCCAAGTACTGGCTCGAAGGCATCGCGAAGATCCCAACGCAGGTGGAGATTGCCAGCGAATACCGCTACCGGGAATCGGTGCCAAACCCGAAGACGCTGGTGGTGACCATCACCCAGTCGGGCGAGACCGCCGACACGCTGGCGGCCTTGCGCCACGCGCAGGGCCTGGGCATGACGCACACGCTCACGGTATGCAATGTGGCTACCTCCGCCATGGTGCGTGAATGCAAGCTGGCCTACCTCACGCGCGCCGGCGTGGAGATCGGCGTGGCATCGACCAAGGCCTTCACCACGCAGCTCGCGGGCCTGTTCCTGCTGGCGTTGTCGCTGGCGCAGGTCAAGGGCCGGCTCAGCGAAGAGGATGAGGCCGCGCACCTCAAGGCCATGCGTCACCTGCCGGCGGCGCTGCAGGCAGTGCTTGCGCTGGAGCCGCAGGTGATCAGCTGGGCCGAGGACTTCGCCGGAAAGGAGAACGCGCTGTTCCTGGGCCGCGGGCTTCACTACCCCATTGCGCTGGAAGGCGCGCTCAAGCTCAAGGAAATCACCTACATCCACGCCGAAGCCTACGCGGCGGGCGAGCTCAAGCACGGCCCGCTGGCGCTGGTGACCAGCGAAATGCCGGTGGTCACCGTTGCCCCCAACGACGCGCTGCTGGAAAAGCTCAAGAGCAACCTGCAGGAAGTGCGTGCGCGTGGCGGCGTGCTCTACGTGCTGGCCGATGCCGACACGCGCATCGAAAGCGGAGAAGGCATCCACGTGATCCGCATGCCCGAGCACTACGGCGCGCTCAGCCCGCTGCTGCACGTGGTGCCGCTGCAACTGCTGGCCTACCACACGGCCGTGGCGCGCGGCACTGACGTCGACAAGCCGCGCAACCTGGCCAAGAGCGTCACGGTCGAATAGATCCGGGGGGCCATCGCCAGATTTAGGGATGCCCCGGCCTTGCGGCCGGCGG
>CALRME020000443.1:0-3538 GCA_943369045.1 Sphingobacterium thalpophilum | reverse complement strand
CGAGCGCCTGTTCGCCCTGTACGTTGCGCGCTGGCACTGGTATGCGGCAGGCGGCCTGGTGTTCTTCCTGGCCACGGGCGCGGCCAACGAGCTGCTCAGGCCTCCCGGAGCCACGGGCCGTGAATGGCAGCCGACGGCGATGGCCCTGCTTTACAACTGCGCCAGCTGGCTGTGGAGCTTTGCGTTCATCGGCCTGTTCCTGCGTCACGTGGGCCGTGCGCGCGCCTGGCTGGCTTACCTGGCCGACAGCTCGTACTGGGTCTACCTGGTGCACATGCCGCTGACCATAGGCTTCGGCGCGCTGCTGTACGGCCTGCCGCTGCCGGCTCTGCTGAAGATTTCCATCAACGTGACCGCCACCACCGCCGTGTGCCTGGCGAGCTACCACCTGTGCGTGCGTTTCACCGCCGTCAGCAAGCTGCTGACCGGCCGCCGCCACGCACGCCACAAACCCACTGGAGAAATGATCCATGCCACCTGAAAACAACAAGGGTTCCGCGCGCGCCGCGCTGTTTCGCGACCGCAACTTTGCCTGGATGACGGCGGGCGGCGCGCTGTCCATGCTGGGCGACCAGTTCACCCTGATCGCCATGCCCTGGCTGGTGCTCAAGATGACGCACGACACGGCCGTGCTGGGCACGGTGCTTGCCCTGATCAGTATCCCGCGTGCGCTGTTCATCCTGCTGGGCGGCGCGCTGGTGGACCGCTATTCGCCCAAGCAGGTGCTGATGGTCACCAAGTACATCAACACGCTGCTGCTGGGCCTGCTGGCGGCGCTGGTGCTGTCGGGCGGCCTGGTGCTGTGGATGGTCTACGCGCTGGCGCTGGCCATAGGGCTGTCGACCGCCTTCAGCATTCCCGCGGGCACGTCCATGCTGCCCAGCGTGGTCAAGCCCGCCATGCTGCAGGCGGCCAACGGCGTGACGCTGGGCCTGCGCCAGCTCAGCATGTTCCTGGGCCCGCTGCTGGCCGGTTTGCTGATCTGGCTGTTCGGTGACGGTGGAGGCGCCGCCGATGGCAATGGCATTGGCAACGCCACTGGCATCGGCATGGCCTTCGGCTTTGATGCCCTGAGCTTTGCGCTGTCGGCGTGGACGCTGGCCAAGGTGCAGACCCTGGAGGGCGGCAAGCCCCGTGCCACCGCGCCGCAGGCTGTGCTGTCTTCGGTGGGCCATGGCCTGGCGCATTTCTGGCGCGATGCCCAGCTGCGCACCTGCTTCCTCTACTGGGGCGCGATTGCCCTGTTCATCATGGGCCCCATCCACATCGCGCTGCCGGTGCTGGCCAGCAGCACACCGGGCCTGGGCGCTGCGGCCTTTGGCATCATGGTCGGTTGCCATGGCGCCGGAACACTGGCCGGCATGGTGCTCTCGGGCACCAGGCCAAAGGCGCGGCTGGGCAACCTGGGCCTCACCATCCTGGCCGCCGACTTCGTCATTGGCCTGCTGTTCATGCCCATGGGACAGATCACGGCCGTCTGGCAGGGCGCGGGGCTGATGCTGGCCATCGGCGTATTGGGTGGCTTCATGCACGTTGCGGTATTTACCTGGATCCAGCAGCGCGTTCCGCCGGCCCTGCTGGGCCGGGCCATGAGCCTGTTCATGTTCATCTTCATGGGGCTGGCGCCGATGTCGGCGGCCGCCACCGGCTGGCTGATGCGGGGCATTACCCTGGGCCAGCTGTTCGTGGGCAGCGGCGCTGCGCTGGTCGTGCTGGCGGTGCTGGCCTTTGCGGTTTCGCCCATGCGGCGGGTGGTTGACGCGAAACTGGCGGCCGGCTGAGCGACGTCAGCCGTCAAGGGCAAAGCGTCTGCCCGTTCTGGATCACGCAAAGACCGGGCGGCGCGATGAGCATGGGGCCGGAGGCGCTTTTTTCGCGATTGGCTTCGGGTGTCACCACCATGGAGTCGGGTGAGGCCCCGGCGCGCAGCTGAGCGGCGCAGGCCTTGGCTTCTCGGTCGCGCAGGAAGATCAGCCGCACGGCATGTTCACGCGGCCGCAAGGCCGCGAAGACCTGCGAACGCTCCTGAAAGCTGACGGCGTCGCGCGCCTCGCGGCAGGTGGGCTGGCCCAGGGATGGGCTGCCTGTGGCTGCCGCGGCGGCAAGCGGAAGGCTGGCAAGAATCGCAGCCGACAGCGCTGCGGAGAGGGACAATCTGACCATGCGGCAAGCGTACAACAGGCTCCCCGCGCCCGTGTGGCTGCTTTGCAAAGTAACAGTTCTTTGCGCCCGCCAAAGCGTGCTACTTTTCACGTAACTTCCAGGCCCACATCGTGTTGCGCTACCTGCTCATCTTCGCCGCAGTGATCCTGCTGGCCTTTGCCGCCGCAGCCCTGTACGGTGGCCTGGGCTTCTACCTGGGCGAAGAACTCACGCCCGTGCAGATCGAATTGCAGCCGCATTGAAGGCCGGGGCGACTCACGCCGCAGCCGCCCACAGCATCGCCAGCCCCGCCACCAGCAGGATGCCGTCCATCAGCAGCCGGAACCGGTTGGCATCGAGTTGCTGCACGTAGCGTTTGGCCAGTACCGAGCCCAGCGTGATGGACGTGCCTACGACCAGCCCCTTGACCACCGCATCGGGCGGCAGTGCCCCCAGGCTGTGGAACGTGGCGGCCTTGGCCATGAATACCGTGAGGGAACTGAGCGCTTCGGTGGCGAGGTAGGCGCCCTTGACCAGGCCATAAGCCAGGAAGAAGGGCGCATTGACCGGCCCGGTGCTCACCACGATGCCGGTCAGGAAGCCGATGGCTGCGCCCACCAGCGACATGTGCCACAGGCGCAGTTGCCACTGGCGGCTTGCCATCCAGCGGCGGACCGGGATCATGGCGATGAAGAACACGCCCAGTACGGCTTCGATCACGCCCACAGGCAGCGTCAGCAGCGTGGCCGCGCCCAGCGCCGCCGCGGGCACGCCGGTCACGCTGTAGGCGGCCACGGCCTTCCAGTCCACTTCGCGCCACCACACCGCCACGCGCGAGGCGTTGGCCATGATGCTGGCCACGGCCATGATGGGCACGGCCTCGCGTGGACCGAACACGATCACCAGGGCCGGCATCAGCATGATGGAGGTGCCAAAACCGACCACTCCGCCAATCATGCCGGCCGCCAGCCCCAGCGCGAGCACGAGAACGTAGCCCGTCATGCGGCGACGCCGCGGAACTCGCGCCTGTAGGTCGAGGGCGACGTGCTGAAGGCCGCCGCAAAATGCTGGCGCAAGGAAACGGGCGAACCGAAGCCCGCATCGGCGGCGATCTGCTCGATGCTGCGGTCGGTGGCCTCCAGCTGGCGCTGTGCCAGGGCCAGGCGCTGGTTGAGCAACCAGTGGCCTACCGTGGTGCCGGTCACCTGCCTGAAGTGCCGCGTGAAGCTGCGGCGCGACAGCAACGCGCGCTGCGCCAGGCTGTCCAGGCTGTGCGGCTCGTCCAGGTGGGCCTGCGCCCAGGCCAGCACGCCCGAGAGGCGATGGCCGGCGCCCGAAGCGGGCAGGGGCTGCTCCACGTACTGCGCCTGGCCGCCCTGCCGGTGCGGCGCCACCA
>CALRME020000442.1:0-3543 GCA_943369045.1 Sphingobacterium thalpophilum | reverse complement strand
GACCAGGTGCGGCAGCTTGCCGGCCATGCTGCCCACGCCCAGGTTGACGTGCGGCTCACGGAAATGGATGGGCTTGAGCTGCGCGTGGCAGTCGGTCATGTGCAGCAGCGACACATTGCCAAAGCGCGGCAGTTCGTAGAGCGCTTTGTCAGCCGTGGCTGCGTCGGCTTCGGACCAGCGCGACAGGCCCATGCCGGCTACCGCCGCTGCACCGAAGACCTGCAGCAGTTCGCGTTTGCTCAGCGACATGGGCTACTTGTTGACGGGTGACTGCGGGTCCAGCAGCAGGGCCACGACGTGGCGCACCTGCGCTTCGTCCAGGATGCCCGCATGGCCGGCGCGCGGCATGTTGGAACAGGCGTTATAGGCCTTGGCGTTCCAGACCTTGCCCCATGTGTATTCCAGCATCGCGCGCGATGCCGGGTCGTTGGGGTTGGCCACGCCGCGCAGCTTGCCGTAGTTGTACAGGCTGGGGCCGATCGTGCCGAAAGAGATTTCTTCGTTCGTGATCTGGTGGCAGTTGTAGCAATTGCCGCCGTTGGCCATTTTCGCGTCGTCGGTCCAGGTCATGCCCCGGCCGTTCTGCGCGATGCGCTCGCCTTCCTTCCAGTCGCCGATGAACTTGCCGTCGCTGGGCCACTTCACGGTCTTGAGGTTGGCCTGCTCGATTTCCTTCGCGCGCGCCGCGGTCAGGGGCTTGCCGCTGGCTTCGGCCTCGCTGCATTCGCGGTTGGAGTCGTCCTGCACCAGGCGGCCCGTCTTTGCGATGCCCTCATCGCGGAACGAGGCCTGGATGACGCTGGCCGTGGTGCGTTCGACCGCCTGCATGTCGGGTGCAGTGGCGCAGCCCAGCAGGGCAACGGCAACCGCGGCGCAGGCGATGCTGATCTTGGTGTTCTTTTTCATGCTTGCGTCCTGTCAGCGTTTGATGGCGGGCGCGGTGGTCACGCCGTCCTTGCCGTTGACCCCGAGGTAGACGCCCAGGGCAATGGTGGCGTCGCTGCCGAAGCCGGGATAGGGAAAGCGTTGCTGGCGGTAGCAGTCGTTCAGGCGCAGCTGCATCCCCCACATCTGGCCGTTGGACACGCGGTAGGCCGGCCAGGCGCCAAAGCCCGCTCCGGCGCCGGGTGCCTTGGTCAGGTTGGGCAGGTCCTGCAGGCGGATGCGCTTGCCGTCTTCGCCATGGCACGAGGCGCAGGCGAAGTCGTGGCTGCCGCCGCGCATGAAGAACAGTTTCTTGCCCACTTCATACATCAGCTTTTCCTGCGCATGCGCCTGCGGCAGGTTGAACTTCATGCCCCGGGATTCAGCCGCGACATAAGTGGCCAGGGCGGTGACGGTCTCCTGCTCGCCCTTGCCGAACGGGGTTTTGGCGATCTCGGCGGCGTTGAAACCCTGCATGGCCTCCATGCACCACACCAGGCGCGTCTCCAGGTCCTGCACCTTCTGGCTGTCGGCGAAGTAGCGCGGCAACTCGACGAACGCGCCTTTGACCACGCCGGGGCCCTTGCCCAGATTGCAGGCCTCCAGCGATGCATTCTTGGGGCCGCGCTTTTGCTTCCACAGCGCCTCGCCCTTGGCCTCGAACAGGTCGGCGGGGTTGCCGTCGGCCAGCATGGCACGGTATTCCTCAATGGCCTGGGTCGCGGACTTCTGCGCCAGCGCCGCGCTGCTGGCGGCGATTGCGGCCGCAACAACGGCTGCAACGCGGATGCTGCGGCCCATCGTCACGACACCACCGCTTCGTCAGTGCGCGTGTCGCCGCGGTTGTCCTTCCAGACCACCGTGATCTTGTCGCCGGCCTTGGCTCCCTTGACGGTGAATTGCAGGAAAGGGTTCTTGGCGACGGCCGGTCCCCATTCGGCGGCCAACACGGTCTTGCCGTTGAGGGACGCGGTCACATCGGTGATGTGCCAGGCGGGGATCGTCTTGCCGGCCGCGTCCTTGCGCTGGCCGGTTTCCATTTCGTGGCTCATGAGCACGCGCACGACGGCGTTGCTGCCGGCGGCCTGGGCTCGAATACGCATCGGGTCTGCCATGTGTGTTCTCCTTGTAGTGGGTTCAGCCGCCGCAGCCGCCGAGCGTGACCTTGACTTCCTTTTTCGCGAAGAGGGCCTTGCCGTCATTGGTGATGGCCACCGCGTACACGTCGGAGGACTGGCCCATCTTGGCGCGGGTGGAGAAGTTGGGCTCCACCGCATCGGTGACGTCGAACTTGGCCACGAGCGCGGCCGGGTTCTTTTCCACCAGCAGCAGCAGGTGCTTGACGCCTGCCAGCGTGGTCGACGCGGCCAGCGGCACCACGGCGCCGTTTTCGGCGATGTCCGGGCCGGTGATGGTCACGTCCTTGCTTTCGACCGGTGCGCCGGCGCCGAAGGCCTTGACAGCCTCGGCCACGTTCTTCGCGTCGAAGGCGGCCTTGGTCCAGGCGTGGGCCTGGGTCGGGAACAGCCCGGTGGATGCCAACAGGCCAGCCACGGCCGCGCTGTGCTTGAGCGCCTCTCGGCGGTTGTGAGTCATCGTGATCTCCTTTGTTAAGCCGATGCTAATAAATATCCGTGATTCCCTCATCGGGAATTTCCCTGCGCGAGCCACGCCGCAATGCTACGCGCCTCTGCCTCCGGGAGTGGCTGCGGCGGCATGGGAATGGCGCCCCAGACGCCGGAGCCGCCGGACCTGATTTTGCCTGCCAGGTAGTCGGCCTTGCCCTGGTGCTTTTTGCCTATATCGGCCCAGCTGGGGCCGACCACTTTCGCTGTTGCCGCATGGCATGCGGTGCAGCTGTTTTTCTGCATCATCGCCATGACTTCCTGCGGTGGGCCCGAAGGTGTGCCTGGACCTTTGGTTGGGGCAGGTGCTGCAGTGGGGTCAGCCTGCGCCACGGTCGTGTCCACGCCGCGCTGCGCGCCCACGCTACGGTTCTGCTGCGCCAGGTTGCCGTGCGAATTGCGGGCGAACGCCGGCAGGGTGGCGCGTCTGTCCGGCGTGTCGCAGTTTTTCATGCAGGCGGCCGCATGCACGTCGGGTTTTGCGGTGCCGCCCAGCTCGCGGCCCGGCCACAGCGAATGCTGCGTCGACAGGCCGTCGCGGTTGGGCAACCGTGCCTGCGCCTGTGCGATCGTCTTGTCGCTGAGCGTGAAGTCATCGGGAACGATGCCCCCCAGGTTCAGGATGAAGCCGGTGACTGCGTACACCTCGTCGGCGGACAGTGACTTGGGCTGGTTCCACGGCATTGCGCGGTTGATGTAGTCCCACAGCGCGCTCACGTGGGCAAGTTTCATCAACGTGGTCCGGCCGGGGTAGTCCGGCCGGGTGAGCATCGCGACACGCCCCCTGGCGACATCGTCCGCCGTCGTGCCGCCCACAATGGGATTGAACACCTGGTTCGATTCGCCGAAGATGCCGTGGCAGCTGGCGCACTTGTCTTCCCACACTTTCTGGCCCATCGCCACGGACCCGCCGCCGGCAGGCAGCCCCTTGAAGTCGGGGCGCACGTCGATGTCCCAGGCCGCGACTTCGGCGGGCGTCGCCGCGCGGCCGATG
>CALRME020000441.1:0-3546 GCA_943369045.1 Sphingobacterium thalpophilum | reverse complement strand
CGCAGAGTTCTACCTGATGGGACGGGTGCCCAGGCAGAAATAGAGGCCAGAAGGCCGCATCGAGCAGCGCTTGAATCCGGTGCGGCCGCCGCCGCGTATCAGACGGCATGTCGCTGGACTTCTACCCCCGTAAATCGTCCACTGGACAGGTGCTCAAGGTCGACAGCGGGTTTGCGCAGACCGGCGCCGGCCAGCATTCCTATCTGGGCACCCTGACCGAGGCCGACGACAACGCCCGTTGGCTGGTCGATACGCCGCTCCTGCAGTTCGAGCACCCAAAGATCCGGCTGCTCGCCCAGAGACTCACACAGCTCAAGGTTGACCCGCGCGACAAGGCCATCGCCTGCTTCGCCTACCTGCGCTCGCTGCCGTTTGGCTGCATCGCCGACAGCACCGGCACCTCGGCGCTGGCCGTGCTGCGAGCCGGAATGGGCGACTGCCATACCAAGAGCACGCTGCTGATCGCCCTGCTGCGGGCGCTGGGCATTCCTGCGCGCATGCGCTTCGTCACCATGAAGTCCGACTTCCTGTACGGCATCATCGACACCGGCGGCCTGCCTATCGAGCACGCCTACACCGAGGTGCTGCTCGACAACGAGTGGCAGGCCGTGGACAGCTATGTGGTGGACGTGCGCCTGGCCGTGGCCGCAAAGACGCGGATGGTGCAGGAAGGCCGCAACCTGGGCTACGGCATGCACCGCGACGGCGCCATCAGCTGGAACGGCGCCGGCAGCTCGTTTGGCCAGTTCAGCACCGAAGACCCGGCCAGCATGCCGCTGCACGACTGGGGCGCGTTCGACGATCCCTACCAGTTCTATTCGTCGGTGAACTATGTACGTGACCGGCTAAGCTGGTCGAGCCGCTTCAAGTGGCTGGTCGGCGCCCGGCTCGTCAACCGTCGCGTCAATGCGCTGCGCGCGAATCCGGTCAAGCCAGTCAAGGCCGGCAAGGCAGTGAAGGCCAGACCCGCAGGCTAGGCCCCGCCGTTATTCAAGGTGCGGGCGCATCCACTCTGGCATGGGCGCCGACTTCTGGGCGGGGAAGTTGACCCACACCGTGGTCGCACCGCCGGCCGCGTGAATCATGCCGGGCTGGTCGGCCCGCTCCATCGTGCCCCAGCTCTCGAAGCTGCTGCGGCCCGCATCGCTGACATACATCTTCATCAGCACGTCGCCCGGGTACTCCAGCTGTTTGTAGAAGGTGCAGAACGCGTTGATGATCACCGGGCCCTCGCCCTGCGCGTCCGGCAGGCAGCCGATGGAACGCATCCAGTCGATGCGGATGGTTTCCAGGTAGCGGAAGTAGGTGGTGTTGTTGACATGGCCCATGGCGTCCATGTCGCCCCAGCGGATGGGGATGGTCATGGAATAGACCAGCTTCTTCTTTTCCGGAATCTCGATTTTCATTGGTGGGCCTTGATGGAAGCGACGATGCCCAGCGTGAACAGCGCGCAGGCAGCCAGTTGAACGCCGGTGGGCAAGCGGCTATCCCAGGCGAAAGAATAAAGCAGTGCGAACAGGGTTTCGCTGACGATCAGCTGCCCGCACAGGCTGGCCGGCAACCGCTGGCTGGCGATGTTCCACAGGATCGTGGCCAGCCAGGCCGAACCGAAACCAGTGGCCACGCAGAGCGCGGCGAACATGGCGCGGCCGTCCTGCCCGGACAGCGTGGCCACGTCCGAGCCCGCCACCAGCCACAGCACGACAGCGCCCAGGCCCGTGGCCACGCCCAGCCAGTTGGCCCAGTCGGTGGCGTTCACTTCGGGATGGCGCTTGAGCCAGGCCGAATTCACGATGGCGAACGCAGTCCAGCAGGCCAGTGAGGCCACGGCCAGCGCAATGCCACGCCAGTAGTGCGGCTGCGCTCCCTGAACATCTCCCGCACCATGCGGCGAATTCATCATCAGCAGCAAGCCTGCCAGCGTCAGCACCAGGCCCGGCACCAGGGTGGCCAGGCGCAGGTGCTGCGGCTTGCCCAGCAGCATCACCCAGATGGGAATGGTGCCGATGATGAGGGTGGGGATTTCAGTGCCGGCGTCGCGGATGGACAGCACCAGCAGCAGGTAGTAACCGGTAAAGCCCAGCACGCTCATGCCCAGCGCTGCGAGCGCTTGCCGCAGCGACGGCAGGCGGCGCGTACGCAGGCCGGCCAGCATCACGGCGGCAGCCACAACGCCATAGGCTGCAAAGCGCCCGGCCGTCAGGTCCACCGGCGAGTAGCTGCCAACCATGCGCGGCGCCACGAACACCAGCCCCCACAAGGCACCGGCCGCGATGCCGGCGAGTATCCCGGTCAGCATCTATGCAAATGTCAGACGCCGAAGCCGTCGTCCGCCGCGATGATGGCGCCGTTGATGAAATGGCTTTGCTGGCTGGCCAGAAGCACGATCAGCGCATCCAGGTCGGCCGGGTCGCCCACGCGCTTGCGTGGCAGCATCTGCATCAGCTTCTGGCCCTGCTCGGTCTGCCAGTGGTGGTGGTTGATTTCAGTGTCGATGTAGCCTGGGCAGATGGCGTTGGTGTTGATCTCGAAGCGGCCCCACTCCAGGGCCATTGCCTTGGTCATCTGCACCACGGCGGCCTTGCTCATGCAATAGGCGCCTATCTGCGGCAAAACCTTCAGCCCCGCCATCGAGGCGATGTTGATGATGCGGCCGCCCGTGTAAGTGCCGGGCGCGGAACCGCGAGCGCGGGCCAGCATGCGCTTGCCCACTTCCTGTGCCACGAAGAAGGCGCCCTTCACGTTGGTGTTGAAGATGAAGTCGTAGTCTTCCTCGGCCACGTCCTGCAGGCGCTGCGTGGTCGAGACGCCCGAGTTGTTGACCAGGATATCTATGGAACCGACTTCGGTTTCGGCATGGGCGACAGCGGACTTGATGCTGTCCAGGTCGGTCACGTCGAGTTGAGTCACATGCGCGTCACCGCCTTCGGCCTCGATCTGCGCGCGCAGGTCCTTGAGTTTTTCAACGCGGCGGCTGGCCAGCACCACGGCTGCGCCGGCGCGTGCCAGCGTGCGCGCGAACTGCGCGCCCAGGCCGCTGGAGGCGCCTGTGACGAATGCCACGCGGCCTGAAAGATCGATGCTGTATGCCACTTTGGAGTCTCCTGGCCTGAAAAGGCTCACTAAAATAAGAACGACCGTTCGATTTTGTGCGGGCGCCGCATAAAATGCAGTCGATCCAGCGACGCCGCACAGTGGTCGCCCGCCCTTTTGCAAACCATTATGAGCGAGACACAAGAATGACCCACGACGAAATACTGGCGCAGCTCGGCCCCCGTGAAGCCATGGAATACGACGTGGTGGTGGTCGGCGGCGGCCCGGGCGGGCTGGCCACGGCCATCCACCTCAAGCAGCTCGCGGCCACCAACGGCAAGGACGTTTCGGTTGTCGTGCTTGAGAAAGGCTCCGAGCCCGGCGCGCATATTCTTTCGGGCGCCATCATGGACCCGCGGGCCCTCGGCGAGCTGATCCCCGACTGGAAGAAACTGGGCGCGCCGCTGAACCAGCCGGTCACGGGCGACGCGATGATCTTCCTGGGCGAGAGGT
>CALRME020000440.1:0-3547 GCA_943369045.1 Sphingobacterium thalpophilum | reverse complement strand
CCTGCAGCTCCTTCTGGCTGTCGAGCAAGGCCTGGCGCGCCTGCTTGCTTTCCGTGATGTCCCGCACCACGCCGGCGATGAGGACGGCCTTGCCGGCAGCGTCGCGCTGGACCACCTCGCCCACCTCGTGCATCCAGGCGACGGAGCCGTCGGGCTTCATCACCCGGTAGTCCGCGCGGGTCGGCGTGCCGTGTTCCAGCGTGGCGGCGCGCATCGGCTCCATGCGCAACAGGTCCTGCGGATTGATGAAGCGGCTGAACGACTCCAGCGTGCCGTCGAAGGTGGCGGGGTCGGCCCCGAACAGCGCATAGGCCTCCGGTGACCACCACAGCCGCCCGGAGCGCGTGTCGAACTCCCAGTTGCCCATACGCCCGATCCGCTGCGCCTCCAGCAGGCGCCGCTGCGCCTCGCCCAGCTGGATGAACTGCGCCGCCTGTTCCACCTGCAGCCGCTGCAGCTGCGTGATGTCGTTGAGCACCACCAGGGCGCCGCCAATGTCGCCTTCGCCGCGCATGGGCCGGTAGCTGCAGTGCACCAGCCGCCCTTCGGGCACCAGTTCGTTGCGCACCAAAATCTCCATGCTGCCCATCTGGCCATCCAGGGCGCGCGGAAGGGGCAATTCGGACGCCTCGAAAAGCCGGTGGGTCCCGGGGTGGTACAGACCGAACAGCTGCGGCCATTGGTGCGGCAGGGCCTTGACGCCTTCGAGCGCGAAGAGCCTGGCCGCCGCTTCGTTGTACATGATGAACTGGCCGCTGCTGTTGACCGCCACCAACCCCTCCTGCATGCTGTTGAGCACCACCTCCAGCACCGAATGGGCGCTGCGGCTGCGGCCGAGCTCCGCCTCCAGGGCGAGCTGGCGCATCTGCAGCGACTCTGCCATCAGGTTGAACGCCGCGCCGATGCGGCCGAACTCGCTGCGGGGCGCGGGCTGGACTTGCACACGCGCCTCCAGACGGCCTGCTTCGAGCTGCCGCGCCATCCCCAGGATCGCCCGGGCCGGCCGGACGATGCCGCGGCCCCCCATCCACCAGGCGATCGTCACGCCCAGCATCAAGGTCAGCCCCAGGACAGCCAGTTCGCGCCACATCCGCGCCAGGCTCGCGGCGGCCACCATGCTCTCAGGCACGCTCACGATGGTCAGGAAGGCTTCGCCGCCCACGGCCCGGCTTGCGTCGTAGGCAAAAATGCGCTTCTCGCCCCACGGCGTCTCGCCTTCGTCCACGCCGGTGGCCAGGTTGGCGGCGGCCTCCAGCAACACGCGGTTGGACAGCGTTCGCTCGCCCGGGTTTTCGCGGGCGGGGTGCTCCATCAAGACCTTGCCGCGCCGGTCCGCGACCAGCACCCGGGCACCTTCCGGAATGCGGATTCGTGCCAGCGCGGAAGCCGCCTCGGCCACGTCCACCACTGCGAACACCACGCCCACGGGTTTGCCGCCTTCCAGCACGGCCCGGGCGAACGGAATGACGGGACGCCTGGAGACGCGGCCCTGCGCGACCTGACCGACGACGAAGCCGTAGGTCTTCAGGGCCTCCATGAAATACGGCCGGTCGGCCACGTTGACATTGCCTGTGGTGCCGCCGGCGCTGGCATGGCAGACCAGGTTGCCCTGCAGGTCCAGCAGGCCCATGTTGGCGTAGATCGGATAGCTGTCGCGCAGCCCCTCGAAGTAGCCGTTGCACCGGGCCACATCCATGCGGCGCAGATTGGGCACCGTCGTGATCGCGGCCATGAGCTGCCGGGCCGAGTCGACCAGGGCGTCCTGGTTGGCCGCCAGCAGCGAAGCGGCCAGCTTGAGCTGCGCCTGCACCATCCTGGTGGCCGATTGCGCCTCGCGCACGGCAGACCAGACGGAAAGCGCGGCCAGCGGCAGCACTGCCGCCACCACCAGCAATACAAGCCGTTCCCGGAGGCTGAGGCTGCTCTTCATGATTCCTTTTGCGCCGCGACGGTGCAAAGCCCAGTTTAAGCCTGCGGCCGGCGTTTGGCCCAGGAGTTTGGCCTACCAGGGCGGCAGTGCTTCGTCGCGCCGCTGGCCGCGCAGCTGCGCGTAGTCGGGCACCACGGTGCGCACCGTATCCCAGAAACGGGGGCTGTGGTCCATCACCCGCAGATGGCTCAGCTCGTGCGCCACGACGTAGTCGATGACCGGCAGCTTGAAGTGGATGAGGCGCCAGTTCAGGCGGATGGAGCCGTCCGAGTGGGCCGTGCCCCAACGCGTACCTGCGCTGGAGAGGGCCAGTTTGCGCCACTGCACGCCCAGCTGGGGGGCGAAATGGTCGAGCCGCTCGGTGAAAAGGCGCTTGGCCTGGCGCATCAGCCAGGCTGTCACCGCGTCGCGGATCTGCTCGGGCGTGGCGTGGTGCGGCAAACCGATGTGCAGCGTCAGGCGCGGCACGCCGGGCAGGGCCTGGGCGTCGGTGTTGAGCACGCCGCCGACGGCGTCGAAGTCGTGGCGGGGGTCCAGCACCACGATCACCTGCTCGCCCAGGAAGGGCACCATGGCGCCGTCTTTCCATTCGATGCGCACAGACTCCACCCGCTGCTTGCGTTCCTCGGCCTCGGCCAGCTTGCGCAGGATCCAGCCGCCCTTTTCCTTGACAGCCCCATCGATCTCGTAGAGCGGAACCCACTTGGGCGCGCTGACCACCAGGCCCTCGGCGCCGACGACGAAGCCGATGTTCTTGCGCTTCATGCGCCTGAATTCGTAGGCCACCAGCGACTCGCCCAGCAGCACCTCGCGGCTGGCGCGCGGATGGCGGTAGACGGCCTGCGCCATGACCTTGTCGAAAGCCTCGGCGGGGGCGGCGGGGACAGCAGGCGCAACCGGCGGTGCGGCTTGCGCAGGAGCTTGTCGTGCGGGCGGCTCAGGCGCCGGATCGAAGAGATCGAGCGTGAATTGCAGGAGCCTGTGCATGGAGGGGCAGTTTACTGCGGCAACGCCGGCCGCAGCCTAGTTCGCCGCGTAGGCCTCGGGGTCAAGGCGGCGCATCTCGGCCTCTATCCAGGCCTCGACCTCACGCATGAGCTCATCGGGCTGCCGGCCTTCGCTGGGGATGGGCTTGCCGATGGAAACATCGACGATGCCGGGCTCCTTGATGAAGGCCTTGCGCGGCCAGACCTTGGCTGACGTGACGGCGATCGGGATCACGGGCGCGCCGGTCTCCACGGCCAGCCGTGTGCCGCCGCTCTTGTAGGTGCCCTTCTGGCCACGCGGGATACGGGTGCCTTCGGGGAACATGATCACCCAGATGCCCTGGGCCAGCAGGCGCTTGCCCTGCTCTACTACCTTGTTGAAGGCCTGCGCCTTCTGGCGGCGATCGATGTGGATCATGTCCATGCGGCCCATGGCCCAGCCGAAAAACGGCACATAGATCAGTTCGCGCTTGAAGACGTAGGCCAGCGGGTGCGGCATGATCGTCGGCATCAAAAAAGTCTCGAACGTCGACTGGTGCTTGACCAGCAGGATGGCCGGGCTGGTCTTGCCCGTGGGCAGGTTTTCCATGCCGGAGATACGCACCTCGATGCCGCACAGCACGCGGGCGCC
>CALRME020000439.1:0-3551 GCA_943369045.1 Sphingobacterium thalpophilum | reverse complement strand
TGGACAACCCGCTGGTGATCGGCGCGCCGGGCATACGCTCCTACGTGGGCTGGCCGCTGGAGATTGCCCCGGGCATCATCGCCGGCTCGCTGTGCGCCATCGACACCATGCCGCGCCAGTACGGCGATGCGGATCTCGCAGCCATGAAGGATCTGGCGCGCATCGCCGAGAACGAGCTGCGCTCACACGCAAGCGCCAGCCTGCAGAAGACGCTGCTGATGCGGCTTGACCTGATGCAGCGGCGCAATGCGCTGGACCCTTTCACCGGCTGCTGGACCATCCGCGGCTTTCGCGAGCTGCTTGGGCTGGCCGTGCCGCAGGCCAGGGCGGAAAACTCCCCGCTGGCGTTGGTGCACCTGCGGCTCGATGACCCGGAAGGGGTGATTTCCTCGATGGGCGAGATGGGCCGGATCAGCGTGATGTCAGTGGTGGCCCAGCTGCTGCGGGACCGGCTGCCGCCCGATGGCGCACTGGCCCGACTGGGCGAGGGCGACTTCTGCGCCATGGTGCCGGCTCCAACCGCGGTGGCACTGGAGCAGGCACTGCGGCCCCTGATGCATCCCCAGCTCGAAGGGGTGCTGCCCAACGGCGAGCGACTCATTGGCTGGCTGTCCACGCGGGTCGTGCGCCTGTCGGACATGGCCCGCGATACCTCCGCCAGCCGGTTCTGGGCCGCGATCCTTGCGGCCCCGCAATCCGGGCCGTGATGAAAGAAGGGGGCCTGAAGGCCCCCTTTTGCGATCAGCCGCCCTTGCTGGGACGCTTGCCGGGGTTCTTCTTGCTGCGGGTGGCCTTGCCGCGTTCCAGGCTGACCTTCTGGCCTGCGCCGGCGCGGACGGGGTTGCCGCCGGTGAGGTTGGGGCCGGGAGGGGTGGCCTTGCGGGATGCTTCGGTGACGATCTTGTTGCCCATGAAAATACTCCGGTACGGATTTCTTTGAAAAGTCCGCTATTAGGCCATAGTGTGAAGCGGGATGTCCCTGGCCACGGCCAGTTCGTCCAGCTGGGCCCGGGTCCGGGTCAGCAAAAAGGCTGCAATCGCATCGCGCGTACCGGGCGACATCATGGCCCGGATGTCCGATGCCGGTACGCCCGCCGCCTCGCACAGGGACGCCGCGAAATGCGGCTCCAGCGCGGCCACGGCCACCCGGCCGTCCTTGCAGGCGTAGACACGATAGCCCGCGTGTGCGCCGCCAACAGCGCCTGAGGGCTGGGTCAGGCCCCATTGGCGGGGCAGCGACAGCCACGAAGCTGCTTGCGACAGCGCCACCTCGAAGAACTGGCCTTCCGGATGTGTTTCGCCGCTGCCGGCATAGCGTTCGCGCTGCTGCAGCACGGCGCCGAGCACTGCTTCGCTGGCCATCAGCGAGCCGCTCATGTCGGCATACAGCGTGGCGGGCAGGTCCAGCCCGGTGACGAGGCCGTTGTCGGCCAGGTAGGTCAGGTCGTGGCCCGGTTCCTCGGCACGTGCGCCGGGCGCGCCGACGATGGCCACGTGCGAGAGCGCCGGGTAGCGGGTATGCAACGCCTTCCAGCCCAGGCCGAGCTTGTCGATGGCCGAGGGGCGGAAGGAGGTGAGCAGCACATCGGTCTTTTCCAGCTCGCGGTGCAGGTGCTTGCGGCCTTCATCGGTCTTGAGGTCGGCCACCAGCACCTTCACGCCTTCATGCAGCTGGGCATAGGCAGCCTG
This sequence comes from Sphingobacterium thalpophilum, assembly GCA_943369045.1. Lineage (GTDB taxonomy): Bacteria > Pseudomonadota > Gammaproteobacteria > Burkholderiales > Burkholderiaceae_C > Ramlibacter. The sequence goes on along the minus strand of CALRME020000439.1, from coordinate 1,862 downwards.
GTTGTAGTGGCCCATGGGGTCGCCTGAGGTGGGCTCGAGCTTGGTACAGGTCGCTCCCATCTGGCGGCAGCGCATCAGCGCGGCGGGACCGGGGAGATTGAGTGCGAGGCTCAAGACGCGCACGCCGTAGAGGATGCGGGAAGGGCTTGCCATGGGGTGTCTCATTCAGGGATTTCTGTGCAAGACTAGCACGCATGACCCTTGATGCAGCACCGCTACAGGCCTGGAAAGGCCGCAGCGAAACCCTCACGGACGTGGTCACGGCGGCGCCGGTGCGCATGCTGCGCGCCACGCTCGATTTGCCTGCGGATGACACTGTGACGGAACTGCCGCCGCTGTGGCACTGGCTTTTCTTCCTGCCTTCGGCGCGGCAGAGCCAGATCGGCCAGGACGGCCATCCCCAGCGCGGCGGCTTCCTGCCGCCCGTGCCGCTGCCTCGCCGCATGTGGGCCGGCGGTCAGCTGGAATTCTTCCGGCCGCTGTTGCTGGGTGAACAAGTTAACCGCGTCTCCGCCATCGAGGACGTGACGGTCAAGTCAGGCCGCACCGGCGACCTGTGCTTTGTGCGGGTGCGCCACGAAGTGGGCAACACACAGGGCCTGGCGCTGCGCGAATTCCACGACATCGTCTATCGCCCCAATCCGGTGCCCGGCGCGCCGGTGCCGGTGTACGAGGCGGCGGCCGGGGGCGCCTGGCAGGAAAAGGTGACGCCCGACGATGTGCTGCTGTTCCGCTATTCCGCCCTGACCTTCAACGGCCACCGCATCCACTACGACAGGCGGTATGTGACACAGGTCGAAGGCTATCCAGGCCTGATCGTGCACGGCCCGCTGATGGCGACGCTGCTGGCCGGCCTGGGCTCGCGGCAGTTTGCCGGAAGGCGCGCCACGGCGTTTGCCTTCCGGGCGCTCAAGCCGGTGTTCGACCTGCATGCTTTCGACGTATGTGGCCGGCCCGAAGGCGACGATGCCTGCGAGCTCTGGATCCGCGACCACGAAGGCCACAAGGCAATGACAGCCCGCATGTCGTTTGCCTGAAGTGCGGGCGCATCGGGAACATACTGATACACCTGCCCTGATAGCTGGCTACGCTGAAAGCGCCATCGCCGCGCGTTGCGGCGATCAACGCCAATTTAAGGAGCCAGGTCCATGAAGGTATCCCGCAAGCTGCTGGTGACGGCCGTTGCTTCCGCCGGTTTCTGGGTCACGGGCTCGATCGCGCAGCAGGCCTGGCCTGCCAGGCCCGTTTCGCTGGTTGTGCCGTTTGCCGCGGGCGGGCCGACCGATGTGGTGGCGCGCACCCTGGCGGTGTCGATGACCAAAACGCTGGGCCAGAGCGTGGTGGTGGAAAACAAGCTGGGCGCCGGCGGTACCGTGGCCGCGGCCTACGTGGCCAAGGCCGCGCCGGACGGCTACACCTTCTTCATCCACCACAACGGCATGGCCACCTCGACGGCCCTGTACCGCAAGCTGGCCTACAACCCGCTGACCGACTTCGAGTTCGTGAGCCAGGCGGTGGACGTGCCCATGACGGTGATCGCCCGCAAGGACTTCCCGGCCAACAACTTCGCGGAGTTCGCGGCCTACGTCAAGGCCAACGCGGCAAAGATCAACCTGGGTAACGCCGGCCTGGGGGCCGTCTCGCAGCTGTGCGGGATGATGCTCGAGCGCGCGCTGGATGTGAAGCTCACCGCCGTGCCTTTCCCGGGTACCGGCCCGGCCATGAACGCGCTGCTGGGCGGCCAGATCGACTTCATGTGCGACCAGACCACGCAGACCATCCCGCAGATCAAGGCCGGCAGCGTCAAGTTCTACGGCGTCACCACCAAAGCCCGGATCAAGGCACTGCCCGATCCGCCCACG
>CALRME020000438.1:0-3559 GCA_943369045.1 Sphingobacterium thalpophilum | reverse complement strand
GAAGGCGGCGTCGTGCAGGCGCGGGCGCTGCAGCGACACGCGCTCGTCCAGCGCAATGCGGCCCTCCTCAATCAGGATCACCCGGTCCGCCAGGGCCACCGCCTCCGCCACGTCGTGCGTCACCAGCAGCGCGGTGAAGCCGTTGCGCTGCCACAGGCCCTCGATCAGCTGGTGCATCTCGATGCGGGTCAGCGCATCGAGAGCGCCCAGCGGTTCGTCCAGCAGCAGCAGGCTGGGGTTGTGCACAAGGGCACGGGCCAGCGAGACCCGCTGGCGCTGGCCACCGGAAAGCTTGGCCGGCCAGTCGCCGCCGCGGTCGCCCAGGCCCACCTGGGCCAGCACGTTCGCCGCATGGGGGCGCTGCGCGGGCGCCAGGCCCAGCGTGACGTTGTCCTGCACGCGGCGCCAGGGCAAGAGGCGCGAGTCCTGGAACATGATGCGCGTGTCTTCGCGCAGCCCGCGCGCCTCGCTGCCGTTGATGCGCAGGCTGCCGGCGCTGGGCTCGTCCAGCCCCGCCACCAGCCGCAGCAGCGTGCTCTTGCCGCAGCCGCTTCGGCCCACGATGGCGACGAATTCGCCGGGCTCGATCACGAGTTCGGTGTTGCGCAGCACTTCCCGCGCGCCAAAGCGCTTGGACAGGCCCTTGATTTCAAGGCGGACGCCGCTCATGCTGCACCTCCTTGCTGGTAGCCCGGGTGCCAGCGCAGCCAGTAACGCTCCAGCGCCCGGGCGAACACGTCGGCCAGCTTGCCCAGCAGCGCGTACAGCAGGATGCCCACCAGCACCACATCGGTCTGCAGGAACTCGCGGGCGTTCATGGTGAGGTAGCCGATGCCGGCCTGCGCAGATATCGTCTCCGCCACGATCAGGATCACCCACATCAGCCCCAGCGAGAAGCGCAAGCCCACCAGGATGGAGGACAGCGCGCCGGGCAGGATGACCTGCGTGTAGAGCTGCCCGCGCGACAGGCCGTAGGTGCGGGCCATCTCCACAAGGCCCGGGTCCACGTTGCGGATGCCGTGGAAGGTGTTCAGGTAAATCGGGAAGAACACCGAGACCGAAATCAGGAACAGCTTGGCCGTCTCGTCGATGCCGAACCACAGGATCACCAGCGGGATGAGCGCCAGCGCCGGGATGTTGCGCACCATCTGGATGGTGGAGTCGAGCAGCGTCTCGGCAAAACGGAACGAACCCGTGAGCAGGCCCAGCACCAGCCCGGCGCCCCCGCCGATCGCCAGCCCGGCCAATGCACGGCCGGCACTGACCTTGACGTGGGTCCACAGCTCACCCGACACAGCCAGTGTCCAGAAAGCCTTGATGACCTCGATGGGCGCCGGCAGCACACGGGTAGACAGCCAGCCAAAGGACGAAGCGATCTGCCAGAAGGCAATCAGGCCGGCCGGGACGATCCATGGCAGGACGCGCTGCGCCGCGGCGCGCACCCAGGGATGGCGAAAGAGTCCGGCCAGCAGGGATGCCGAGCCGGACCCGTCATAGCTGATCTGGTCGGCAATCCATGCCTCGTTGGCCTGCAGTTCAGGCACTTGTGCGGTGGTGCTCATACGGTGTGTGCGTGCGGGTCGGGTTCAAGAAATTCCAGCGCGTTGCCGGCCGGGTCGTTCACGTAAAAGCGCAGGTGGCCCGGCAGCGGGCGGCTTTCTTCCAGCCGCAGGTCAGCCTCAAGCAGGCGGCTGCGCAAGCGCGGCAGGTTCTGCACCTGGAAGGCCAGGTGCGACACCGCCGGCGGCGGCAGCCAGTTTTCGGTGGGAACCAGATCAATGCGCTGGTGGCCGGCCACGAAGCGCAGCGTGCCCGATGCAGGTTGCTTGAGCTCGGGCAGGCCAACCAGGGTGCCGTAGAAGCGGCGGATTTCCAGCTCCTCGCCGGCCGGGAAGGCCAGCTGCACATGGCTGATGGAATAGGTGGAAGTGGATGTGCTCATGGCTGCCTTCAGCTTTGTGAAACCCGCGGGAGGTAGTTGTTCGCGACGACTTCACCGAATGGGCCGTTGAGCCCCCTGCCCGGCAGCTTGTCCTGCAGCTTCTTCGGCAGCAGCGGGAACACCAACTCCGCGAAGCGGTAGGCCTCTTCCAGGTGCGGGTAGCCCGAGAGCACAAAGGTGTCCAGGCCGAGGTCGGCGTATTCCTCGATGCGCGCGGCGACGGTCTTGGGGTCGCCCACCAGGGCCGTGCCCGCACCGCCGCGCACCAGGCCGACGCCGGCCCAGAGGTTGGGACTGATCTCCAGGTCGGCGCGGGTGCGTTTCGTTCCACCCGAATGCAAGGCCGCCATACGGCGCTGCCCTTCGGAATCCATCTTCGCGAAGGCCGATTGCGCGCGGATCACCGTGTCGTCGGTCAGGCGGCTGATCAGGTCCTGCGCGGCCTGCCAGGCCTGGTCCTCGGTCTCGCGCACGATGACGTGCAGCCGGATGCCGAAGTTCACGGTTCGGCCGTGCTTTGCGGCACGGGCGCGCACGTCGGCAACTTTCTTCGCCACCTCGGCAGGCGGCTCGCCCCAGGTCAGGTAGGTGTCGACCTGCTCGGCTGCAAGCTCGTGCGCAGCCGGCGAGGAGCCACCGAAGTACACCGGCGGGTAGGGGTTCTGCAGCGGCGGGTACAGGAGCTTGGCGCCCTTGACGCTCAGGTGCTTGCCCTCGTAGTCGAAGGATTCGCCGTCGTGGCTGCGTGCCAGCACTTCTCGCCAGATGCGGATGAATTCGGCCGACTGCTCGTAGCGCTGCGCATGGTCCAGGAACACACCGTCGCCCTCCAGCTCGGTCTGGTCGCCACCGGTCACCAGGTTGATCAAGAGGCGGCCGCCCGACAGCCGGTCGAAGGTCGCAGCCATGCGCGCGGCCAGGCTGGGCTGGTGCAGACCGGGGCGTACCGCCACCAGGAACTTGAGGTTCTTTGTCACCGGCAGCAGGCTGGAAGCCACCACCCACGGGTCTTCGCAGGAACGGCCAGTGGGGATGAGAACACCCTCGTAGCCCAGCGAGTCGGCTGCCTGCGCGACCTGCTTGAGGTAGTCGTGGTTGACCTGGCGGGCGCCCTCGCCCGTACCGAGGTAGCGGCTGTCGCCGTGAGTGGGAATGAACCAGAAAACTTGCATCGCGATCTCCTTGCCTTTGTTGTTCGCTTGTTACTTGGCGGCGTCCGGACGCCAGACGATCTCGGCCACCTTCACCGGCTTGGGGATGAGCCCGATCCGGAAAAAGCTGTCGGCCACGCGCTGCTGGTCGGCCACGGTCTGTATCGACAGCGGGCCCACAGGCGACGGCGGGCGGCGCTGGATGAACAAGCTCACCACGCCGGCGTCCAGACCGCTGAATGCCGAGATCAACTTGATGGTGGCGGGACGGTCCGACTGGGCCAGCCGGTCCGCGCGGGTGAGTTCTTCATACAGCACCGCCAGCACCTGCGGATGCTGCGTGGTGAAGGCCCGCGAAGCCAGGTAGAACGAGTTGTTGCTCGAAAGGTCACGCCCTGTCGCCAGCGCGCGTGGCTTGAGGGTCAGCTCGGTCGCGGCGTAGAACGGGTCCCAGATCGCCCAGGCA
>CALRME020000437.1:0-3567 GCA_943369045.1 Sphingobacterium thalpophilum | reverse complement strand
CCAGGGCTTCCATGTGCGACGCGTCAACGGCCTGCTCCGTCAGCCCCAGCGCGCCGGCGCAATGGGCGGCGTCCATTTCACCGGGGTCTTCGCAGGACCTGACGGCCATCAGCAGGTCTGCCAGCGGTCCCTCGCCTGCCAGCAGCGTCTGCTTGACGGGCGCGGGCAAGGTGACAGAAGCGAGCAGCTCTTCCAGCGGATGACCGGTGATGGCGTCCAGCAGCGAGAAGATGCCCACCAGGAAAGCGTGCTCGCCCTCCTGCGGCCACAGGCTGCGGGTGGACAGCAGCTCCATGAAGCGGCCACGCACGACCGCCGTGTGGCTGAGCGCGGGCGAGCCGTGCTTGCCGGCCGCGGCCAGCAGCAGGGTGGCCCAGCGCAGCAGCTTTTTCTGGCCCAGCACCATCACCGCCTGGCGAAACGAGGTGACCTCGCTGCGCAGGCCGTTGGCCGCCGAGTTGACAAAGCGCAGCATGTTGAATGACAGCACCGGGTCGCGCTGGAAAATCGTCTCCAGCTTTTCGATGGGGCTGTCGTTCTGCAGCAGGCCAATGAGTTCAAGGATCAGCGCCTGGCCGGTGTGGATGGGTTGCTTGGGCACGGTGGCCGGTTCCACGAACCAGCGGCCCTGGAACAGCTTGACGCCCAGAGCGGCGGCCTGGCGGTGCTGCGCGGCCGTCTGGATGCGCGAGGCGATGAGCTCTATGCCCGGCAGCCGCAGCGCCTGCACGATGAGCGGTTCGACCACGCCGGCCGGCAGGCTGTCCAGGTCCACCCGCACGTAGGAGGCGTGCGCCAGCCAGCTGCGCCAGGCAGGCGCCAGCGCCTGGTGGTCGAAGGCCAGCTGGAAGCCACGCTTGCGCAGTGACTGGAGCAGGGCGGCGGTGCCGGCGATTTTTGCCGCGTCGCAAACGGCGGGCAGCTCAACCTCAAGCACCAGGCGATTGGGGGCGATCAGGTCAAGGTGATCGCCCGAGAGGGTCTCAAGGCGGCAACGGGCAAACAGCGTCAGGCTGTCTGTCACGTCCGCATTGTTGGCAACGGTGGCCAGGTGCAGCAGGAAGTCGGCGTCCCGGGAAGCGCTGGCGGGCCAGCTGGCGCGGTCGACCAAGGCGTAGCCGACCACTTTCCGCTGGAGGTCGACGATGGCCTGCCGCGCAAACAGGCCATCCCGGGCCGCTGGCGCGGCTGGATCTGCAGGCGCGGGTTGCGGCTGGCTCATGATGTATTCCGGTATGTTTAACAGGAACCCATCGTAGGCAGTTGCGCTGCGGGCGAAGCGCTGAAAAGGCCCGGCTTTCCAGGCCTATTTGCCCTCAGTAGCTGAGCTTGGGGTACCAATCGGTGCCGCGCCCGCCGGGCGTCAGGTCCAGCACCGACCACAACGAAGCCAGGTCCGGCGCGTCGCGCGGGTCCTGGCCGGGGTCGGCCATCTCTTTGGTCATCTCGCTGGCCCAGAACAGGCGCACCTGGTCGCCGTCGCGCTTGTAGACGATGAGCGCCGGGTACTCGCTGCCGTCGGGCAACAGGATGCCGAGATCTCTGGCGTAGTCATCGCCGACGGTCTGCACGAAGTTCAGGTCGCGCCAGCCGCGCTCCTGCGCGAAGGCGTACTGCCGCTCTACGGGCGAGCGCCCAATGATCTTGAGCGCCACACGTTGCTTGATGTCGGCGGCGTTGCCGTTGACCGACCCGAGCAGGTTGGTGCACATGGGGCAGGGCCGCTCGCGCTGCGGTCCGTACATCCAGAAATAGGTGACCAGGGTGTCCTTGTCCCCGAAAAGCTCGAGCAGGCCCACTTCAACCGCCTGCTCGTCCTTGAAGCGGTAGTTCTTCGCAATGACCGGCCCAGGCGGCAAGGCGCGGCGCTGGTCGACAAGACGCGTCATGTGGCGGCGGAACTCGATCTCCTGCGCGAGCAAGGCCTTGCGGGCCGTTTCGTATTCGGCGGAAGCGCCCGGGAAAGGCGTCTTTGCCTTGGCTGCAAGCTCGGCCGCAGGAGCGAGTTGACCGGCCATGTCAGTTTTTCTCCGGCTTGGCTGCGACCGGCGTCTCGGTATGCATCACGCACTTCCAGTCACCGCCGGAGCGCACCCAGGTGGATGTGTCGTTCATGACCTGCGCGGTGCTTTCCTTCTTGCCGCGCTGGGCTACGCCCTGGGTGACGCTGTAGGTCAGCAGGGCCGTGTCTTCATTGGGGAAGGTGACCTCCATGTCGTCGAATTCGAACGAAGTGACGACCATGGAGCCCTGGTCGGCCATCTTGCGGTAGCCGGCGTGGTCGAACTTCATGGCGCCATGCGAACTCACCATCAGGGCTGGCTCGGCCAGCAGGCCGAGCGCCGTGTCCGCGTCCTGGTCGACCATGGATTGCCAGAAGCGGGTTTCGAGTTCAACGAGGTTCTTGCTGGATGTGGACATGTGTGTGCCTCCAATGTCAAAACAACATTCTTGGCGGCACTGCCGGTGAGGGCTGGCAGACATGGGGATGGATGGAGGTAGGCCATCTTCGACACAGCCGTTGCGGCAGGCTCCGCCCAACAGCCCGCCGGCTCAAGCCGTAAATCAGGCGAAGAAGGCGCGCTTGCCGGCGCGCGGCAGCGCCTTGAGCCGAAGCTCAGCACGCAATGCGTCGCCCCTGCTCGCGTATTGCCGCGCCGCCAGCACCCGTACCGGCGGCCGGGCGCGCGTGAACTTCGCTCCCAGGCCAAAGACGTGCTGGAAGAACCGCTGCTCCACGTCGATGGCGATCCCGGCGTAGTACACACCGCCTTCGCATTCGAGCAGGTAGAGCCAATAGGGTCGGGGCACCGGGACCGCAACGTCCTCACGCATGACGCAGCGCCGTTGCGGAAACCCAACATTCGACCGTTTGATTTTCCGCAAGAGAGCGCAAAAAACGTGAACCAATTCGCAGACGACTGCACATAATTTGCAATATTTGAAACTGAATTTAACAAACCATGGCGCTCACCGCTCAAGAACGAACCAACATCATCAAGCTGACCGTGACCATGTTCAATGGCGCGCTGGGTGCCAGCTACCTGGCCGAGCTGACCACCTCATTTGAAGCCAATGGCCGCGACCTGGCCAAGCTGGCTCGCGAACTGGCCGCAGGCAACCTGTTCCGCTCCATTAACCCGCCCACGCAGACGCCCGAGAATTTTGCGGCCTCCCTGCTCATTCCCCTTGGCCTGCAGGGCGACTCGACCGCTTTCGAGTTCGTGCTGGCCAAGGCCAGGGCGGGCGTGGACAAGGGGCAAATCGCCTACGACGCCATGTTGGCGCTGGCCGGCACAACGGCCCCGCAGTTTGCCAGCGCGAAAGCACTGCTGGAAAACAAGACCGCTGTGTCGGACTACCACACGGTCACGAAGCCCTCCGCCAGCGTTGACCTGGTGACGCTCAAGCTCCTCCTGGCCGGTGTGACTGTCGACCCGGGCTCCGTGATCCTGGCCACGACCGGGCCGGTCTCCGCATCGCCCGCACCCGCGCCCGCACCGCTGGCCTTTGTGCTGACCGCCGGCACCGACAACATGGCGGGCGCCGAAACGGACGACACTTTCA
>CALRME020000436.1:0-3571 GCA_943369045.1 Sphingobacterium thalpophilum | reverse complement strand
CAGCACGGCCATCAGCGCGCGCTTGGCCAGGCGGCCGTGGCCCACTTCGCGGCGCTTGGTGCTGCCCATGCGGCCCACTTCGCCGGTGGCGAAGGGAGGCATGTTGTAGTGGAACATGAAGCGGTCTTCGTACTCGCCCATCAGCGCGTCGATGCGCTGTGCGTCGCGCTCGGTGCCCAGGGTCGTGATGACCAGTGCCTGCGTTTCACCGCGGGTGAACAGGGCAGAGCCGTGCGTGCGGGGCAGGACACCGTGGCGGATCTCGATGGGACGGACGGTGCGCGTGTCGCGGCCGTCGATGCGGGGCTCACCCTGCAGGATCTGGTTGCGCACGATCTTGGCTTCGATCTCAAACAGCAGGTCATTGACCTTGCCAGCGTCGAAGGCCTCGCCGCTTTCCTTGAGCGCGGCCATCACGCTGGCTTGCGCTTCGCGCAGGGCCTGCGTACGGGTCTGCTTGTTGCGGATCTGGTAGGCGGCGCGCAGCTTTTCTTCGGCCAGGCCGTTGACCTTGGCAATGAAGGCCTCGTCGCGGGCAGGCGCCTGCCAGTCCCAGACCGGCTTGCCGGCGTCACGCACCAGTTCGTGGATCACGTTGATGGCGATCTTGCTCTGGTCGTGGCCGTAGACCACGGCGCCCAGCATGATTTCCTCTGACAGCTGCTGCGCTTCCGATTCGACCATCAGCACGGCGGCTTCGGTACCGGCAACCACCAGGTCCAGCGACGAGTCCTTGCGCTGGGTCTGGCCGGGATTGAGCACGTATTCACCGTTGATGTAGCCCACGCGCGCGGCGCCGATGGGGCCGGCGAACGGGATGCCGGAGATGGCCAGCGCTGCGCTGCAGCCGATCATGGCGGCGATGTCGGGATCGACTTCCGGGTTGAGCGAGACGGTATGCACGACCACGTGCACTTCGTTCAGAAAGCCCTCAGGGAACAGCGGGCGGATCGGGCGGTCGATCAGGCGGCTGGTCAGGGTTTCGAGTTCGCTGGGCTTGGCTTCGCGCTTGAAGAAGCTGCCGGGGATCTTGCCTGCGGCGTAGGTCTTCTCGATGTAGTCCACGGTCAGGGGAAAGAAATCCTGGCCCGGCTTGGCGGTCTTGGAAGCGGCCACAGTGCAAAGCACTACGGTGCCTTCGATGTCAACGACAACGGCGCCGGAAGCCTGGCGGGCGATTTCGCCGGTCTCCAGCACAACCTTGTGCTGGCCCCATTGGAAGGTCTTGGTGACTTTGTTGAAGATGCTCATGTTCTTTTCTCCTGGATGCGGGGCGCATGAGGCTGCGCCCGGGGCCCGGAGGCTGGCGGTCTGAACACGATGCCATTCCAGAAGAAATCAGCGGGATTGCTTCTGGAATGACACAGCGCGTATTCGTCTTGCCGGTCTCCGAAGTACAAAACGCCTGAGCTAGCGGGCTAACTCAGGCGTTTTTGATTTCTGCTTTCCTTACTTGCGCAGGCCCAGCTTGGCGATCAGCGCGGAGTAACGGTCGAAGTCCTTGTTCTTCAGGTACGTCAGCAGGCTCTTGCGGCTGTTGACCATGCGCAGCAGGCCGCGGCGGCCATGGTGGTCCTTGGCGTGCGTCTTGAAGTGGGGGGTCAGTTCGTTGATGCGGGCGGTCAGCAGTGCGACCTGCACTTCGGGGCTGCCCGTGTCGGTGGCGCTGCGTGCATTGGCCTTGACGACTTCGGCCTTGATGGAGGATGCGATCATTTCTTTTCCTGGGTATTCACAACGTGCGTCGTGACGGGTTTCAACTTGCGTTGGTGGCTGGAACTGCTGCCAACGTGCGCTTGCAGGATGCAAAGCCTTGGAATTATAGCCCGAAACCTTGTAAAGCCGGTTCAGCGGCCCAGCCAGCCCCTGAGCCGGTCAACCCCCTGCCCCAGGCGGGCCGGGTCCTTCGACGCAAAGCACCAGCGCAGCCACCCTTGCGCTTCGGGCGCGAAAGCGGTTCCCGGCGCCAGCCCGATCCCGGCCTCGGATACCAGGCGCTTGGCCACATCCAGGGAATCGTCAAAGCCTTCCAGCCGGAAAAACGCATACATCCCCCCGTTGGCCGGCGCCACCGTCACCGCTGGAACGGCCTGCAGCAAAGGCACCAGCGTGTCGCGGCAGAGCTTGAGGTGAGCAACCACCTGCGGGGTGACGTCGGCCGTGCGTCGCAGGGCCACCTCGCCGGCCCGCTGGGTGAAGACGCTTGCGCAGGAGGTGTTGAACTCCACCAGCTTGCCCATGTGCGGCGTCATGGACGGCGGCATTACCAGCCAGCCCAGGCGCCAGCCCGTCATCAGGAAGCTCTTGGAAAAGCTGTGGACGATCACCAGCCGGTCCTCGGGAACCGAAACGTCCAGGAAAGACGGCGCACAGCCATTGGCCGTGTCGCCTGCGTAGTAAAGCCGCTCATAGACCTCATCGGCCAGTATCCATGTGCCGGTCTTGCGGCAGTGCTCGACGATGGCTTGTTGTTCCTGCCGGCTCAGCGTCCAGCCGGTCGGGTTGTTGGGCGCATTCACTATAAGCAATTTTGTGGTCGGGGTTATCGCGTCCAGGAGTTCCTGCACGTCGAGCTTCCACGCCCCGCCTGAAGGCCTGAGGGACACGGTGCGCAGCTTCGCGCCCATGATCAGCGGCTGGGCCGTCAGGTTGGGCCAGACCGGCGTCACCGCCACCACCTCATCACCCGCATCGACCAGGGCCTGGACGGCCAGCATGAGCGCGTTCACGCCGCCGGAGGTGATGGCGATGCGATCCGCCGTCACGGTGCCATGCAGGGAGCTCATGTAGGTGGCCACGGCGTCGCGCAACTCGGGCAGGCCCAGGTTGTGGGCATAGAAAGTCTCACCCTTGTGCAGCGACTCAATGGCAGCCTGGCGGATGAAGTCGGGGGTGACCTCGTCGCTTTCACCGAACCAGAACGCCAGCACGTCGCTGCGCCCCATGCCGGCATTGGCCACTTCGCGGATCTTGGATTCTTCGAGGTTTTGCAGGGTCTGTCGCATGGCCGCCATTGTCACTGGGGCCGCACCATTTTGCAGGTGGTGGGCAATTCAGCCTGCGCCGCGGAAATGGTCTTGACCACCCTGAAGCCGTAGCCCGAACCCTCGACGTCAAACTTCACGCCACCGGCCCCCTGCTTGTCCATCATGCCCACGACCAGCGCCTGCTGGAACTGGTGGTCGGCGGCCCGCATCGTGCCAGCCTGACCGCCAAGGCTGACACTGGCTTTCTCCAGTTGACGCGCCACGTCCACGACGTTCGGGCCGCCGGCTTTTTCGATGGCTTGCGCCAGCGCCTCAACCATCAGTTGCATGCGCATGTGCACATAGTCGTCGGCGGCCTTGGGGTAACGCTGGCGGAAGGCCTGGTAGAAGGCCTCGCTTTGCGCTGTGGGAACGTTGGGGAGCCAGTCGGCCACCGCCACAACCCTGCCGATGCCGGCATCGCCGATGGCCGCCGGCGCGCCCAGTGCGTTGCCATAGAAGGTATAGAACCGGCCCTCGAAACCCACATCCCTGGCGGCCTTGACCAGCAGGGTCAGGTCGTTGCCCCAGTTGCCCGTGATCAC
>CALRME020000435.1:0-3572 GCA_943369045.1 Sphingobacterium thalpophilum | reverse complement strand
CGGCCGCCGCGTCCATGGCTGGCCGCGTTGCGTCCGGGCAGGTGAGCCGCCACACCACGCCATGAAGATTGACCAGTCCCTGGCCGCTGAGCACGCGCTCGGCCGACACATGGCCGTGTGTACTCACCAGCTGCAGCAGCACCTGGTGCTCGCGCGCGGTGCACGCCGCCAGCGTGGCGTGGCCGCCTTCGCCTTCCAGTGCAATCCAGCCGCCGCGTCCGTCGGGCAGCAGGCCCGAAACGCCCAGGCCGGTGCCCGGGCCAATGACCGCCAGCGGCGCACCCGGCCGGACCTGGCCCCTGCCGATCTGCCGCACATCCGTCGCCGCCAGCTCTGGCAACGCCCGCGCCAGCGCGCTGAAATCATTGAGAACCTCCAGCCGCTGGAAGCCGAATTCGCGCTGCAGTTGCGAAATCGAAAACTCCCAGTGGTGGTTGGTCATGCGCACGCGGTCGCCCTGCACCGGGTTGGCAATGGCCAGGCCGCACAGCTGTGGCGCGTCGCGCGTCCACTGGCGCAGGCTGGCACGCATCGCATCGCCCACGCTGGCGTAGTCGGCGCAGGCCAGCGTCAATACATCGGACAGCGGTTCGCCCGCCGCGCCTTGCCAGGCGAAGCGGGCGTGGGTGCCACCAATGTCGGCCAGCAGCCGCGCCTGCGCGACCGGTTTCTTGGACGACACAGCCGTCATTCCATCGTGATCTTCGCCGTCGTCGCGATGTCACGGTAGATCGCCGCCTGCAGTGTGACGAAGGCGCGCAGCTGCTGTCCGGTCATCGGCGAGACTGTGATGCCGCCTTCCTGCAGCTTGGCCTGCACCTCGGATTGCGCGAGCGCGTCCTGCAGTGCCTTCTCGTAGGCCTTTACAACGGCCGGGGGCGTGCCTGCCTTGACGAAGAGTCCCTGCCAGAGCGGCAAGGCCATGCCGGAAAAACCTTCTTCCTCGCCGATGCGGCGCACGTTGGGCAACTGCGGCACGCGAACGCTGTCGGACACGGAGAGCGCCTTGATGCGGCCGTCCTTGAGGAAGGGCAGGGCGGTCGACAGCACCAGCACGGCCCCGCTCACCTGCTTGCCCACCAGGTCGTTGGCGATCTGCGCGCCTCCGCGATAGGGGATGTGCAGCATCGACACCTTGGCTTGCTTGCCGATCAGCTCGGCATAGAAATGCTGCATGGTGCCAATGCCGGGCGTGGCATAGCTGAAGTGGTCGTGGCCGTTCTTGCGCAGCGCCGCAATCAGCTCGGGCAGCGTGTTGTAAGGAGAGCTGGCCGGCACGGCGAACACCATCGGTACCGTGGTCATGCGGCCCAACGGGATGAAGTCTCGCGCCCAGTCGTGCTTGACACGGGCGTTGACCATGGGGATGACGACCGTGTCGGTGCCACCCATGTAGATGACGCTGCCGTCCTTCGGTCCGTTGAGCGTCTTCTGTACCGCCAGCATGCCGCTGGCGCCCGCCACGTTTTCCACAATGACGGTCTGGCCCAGGCGTTTGGCGAGTTCGTTGCCGACCACGCGCGCGGTCAGGTCGGCGCTGCCGCCGGCCGAATAGCCGACCACGAGCGACACGGCCTTGTCGGACTGGGCACGGCCCATGCCGGCCAGCAGTGCCGCGCCCAGGGCTACCGGCATCTTGTTGATGAGTCTGCGTTGCATGGCGGTTCGTCAGAAGGTGTGCTTGATGCCGAGGTCGTATGCCGTTACGCGCGTGAGCCCCACGCGTTTGGCGGAACCCAGGTTGGCATAGAGGAGCGTGCGCTTGCTCAGGTTGTACTCCCCGCCCACGCCGACGAATTTCGAGTCCAGGTTGGTCGCCGGGCGCAGCGCACCGTAGTTGACGTAGACGCGGCCGAAACCCGTGGGCACGTTGGCCGACAGGCTGAACGACGTGGCGTCGCCGTTGAGACCACCCTTGGCGCGGCCATAGCTGAAGGAGGGATTGACCACGCCGAAATCGTAGCCGCCGGCAACCAGCGAGAGGTTGTTCCTGCTGTCCAGGCGGTCGAAGGCCGCGCCGAGCCAGGCTGGACCCTTCTTGTATGTGATGTTGCCGGAGTTGTTGTTGCCGCGCGTGCCTTCGCCCATTGCAGTTGCCAGCTCGACGGTGAAGCCGCCCATGTTGGGCGACTTGTAGCCCACGGTGTTGGCCCAGCGGATGTTGGACGCTTCTATGGTGGAGGCCACCGCCGTGTAGTTGGCGTAGCTGTAGGGCGTGCCCAGCTGGCTCACATAGCTCAGGTAGGTCGGGTCGGCATTGAGTGACAGCCAGAACGCGGGCGAGTACTCGCGGCCCGCATACACCTCGCCCCAGGTCTTGCCGCCTATGGCGACGACCGAGCGGCCCAGCCAGAAGACGCGGTCGTTGCTCGGCGCGCCCGTGTCGGCGGCGAAGCGGTGCTCCAGCTGGAAGCGCGCGTAGTTGCCGCTGCCCAGGTCCTCGTTGCCGCGGAAACCAAGGCGTGAGGTATTGCCGGCCTTCACGTTCAGGGTGTCACTCGGCGCCCGGCCAGGCAGCAGGGCGGCGGGCGTCGTCCCGCTGGTCGCCTTGGTGATGCCCTGGTCAATGATCCCGTAGATGGTCAGGGAGGACTGGGCCTGTGCCGGAACGGCGCCCGCCAGTGCCGCTATTGCGACCGGCAGCGCGGCCAGCGCGCGGATGAGAAAAGGGGATGTCTTCAAGTGTGTCTCCATTATTTGCACCAACCCATACGGTAGGCAATGCAAATTGTATTGGTACAAATTGTATTAATCAATACAAATCCTGAGTACAATGCAGTTACGAACTGGAAAAATGGCGTTAAACCCCAACGAGCAGGGCGTATCGACTAGTTAACACAATACATATTGGAACGCATGAACACCGGCATGTTTCAGTCATTCATCACCGGCCACTGGTTCGATGAGCAGGCCAAAGCCCTGTGGAGTGACACTGCCACCCTGCAGGGCTGGCTCGACGTGGAAGCAGCACTGGCGCTGGCGCAGGCGGAACTGGGCCTGATCCCTGGCGAGGCGGCCACCGTCATCGCGCAGAAAGCCGACGCCGCCCTGTTCGACCTGGATCGTCTGGCGCAGGGCATCGCCTTCGCTCAGCACCCCTTGATGCCCGTTCTCCACCAGTTCGAATCGCTTTGTGGCGAGGGCGCAGCAGGCTTTATCCACTGGGGCGCGACCACGCAGAACATCTTCGACACCGCCAGCGCGCTGCAGATGGTGCAGACGCACAAGCTGCTGGCGGGCCATCTGGACGCAGCCATCGCAGCGCTGGGCAAGCTCGCGCTGGAGCACAAGGACTCGGTGATGCCGGGCCGCACGCACGGCCAACACGCGCTGCCCATGACCTTCGGCTTCAAGCTGGCCGGATGGATCGACGAGCTGGACCGTGACCGCCGGCGGCTGCACGAGCGGCTCGCAACCTCGTTTGTGGCATCGCTGGGCGGGGCCATCGGGACCTTCGCCGCCATGGGCGCCGTGGGGCCGCAGGTGGAAGCCCGCATGGCAGGCCTTTTGAGGCTGCTGCCTGCGGGGCTGCCGATGCGCGCGTCCTACGACCGCGTCACCGACTACGTCTG
>CALRME020000434.1:0-3576 GCA_943369045.1 Sphingobacterium thalpophilum | reverse complement strand
CAGCCATTCCGACAACACGCTGGAAAAGTTCGGCGAAACGCTGGCCGCCATCCCCGAGGTGATCGAAGCCTGGCTGGTCTCGGGTGAATACGACTACCTGCTGCGGGTGGCCGTGAAGGACACACGCGACTACGAGCGCCTGCTGCGCGAGCGCCTCTACAAGATCAAGGGCATACGCCACAGCAAGTCCAGCTTCGTGCTGCGCACGCTCAAGAAGGCGGATTTGCCGATTTAGCTCAAGCAGTCTGCATGCGGCTTGCGGGCCGAAAATGGCCTGCGAGCCGCGCCAATACTGTTTACTGGCTCGGCATCCCTGGACCAGACGCAAACAACTCGGTCCGCGCCTTCCACCTACAACTGCTGTCACGCCACATGGCTACGATGAGCCTCCGCTCAACAACAAACAGGAAAGCACCATGTCCCTCCTCAGTTTCATCAAGGAAGCCGGCCAGAAACTCTTCGGCAAGGCTGAAGCTGCCCAGGCCGCCGCGCCGTCGGCCGCCGATGTGGAAGCGCTGAACGAAACGGCCGCCAAGGCGATTGCCTCCTACGTGGAGCAGCAGAGCCTGGGGCTGGAGGGGCTGGATGTGGCGTTCGACGGCGCTTCGGGTGCCGTCACGCTGTCGGGCCAGGCGCCGTCGCAGGAGGCCAGCGAAAAGGCCGCCCTGTGCTGCGGCAACGTGCACGGCGTGGCTTCGGTCAACAACCTGCTGGTGGTGTCTGCGCCCGAACCCGAGGCGCAGTTCCATGACGTGGTCAAGGGCGACACGCTGTCGGCCATTTCCAAGAAGTTCTATGGCGATGCCAACAAGTACAACGCCATCTTTGAAGCCAACCGCCCGATGCTGTCGCACCCCGACAAGATCTACCCGGGCCAGAAGCTGCGCATTCCCGCGCTCTAATCAGTTGGGGTCAGAGCACAATTTCGTTGGAGGCCGCTGGTCTCCGGCTGCATCTTTGTCCTGAATTGTGGTCTGACCCGCAAGGTCTCAGGCCGTCAGATGGGCATCAGCGCGTTGATTTCTTCCTGCATGGCCTGGGTGAGCTGGGCGTAGAGCTTGAGCTTTTCCTGGCTCTCCCGCATGCGCTCGGCGATGCGCAGCGAAATGGCCATCATCAGCTTGGCGGCAGTGCGGGGGTCGTCGCGCACCAGCTGCGCCAGGGCGGCGCGGGTCAGGATGGCGCAGCGCACGTTGGTCATGGCGGTGCACGAGGCCGAGCGCGGCTCGCCGTCTAGCAGGCCCATCTCGCCGATCAGGTTGCCCGGGCCCAGCACCGTCACGGTAATCGGCTCGGTGCGGCTGACCACGATGCTCTCGATGGTCACTTCACCATCGAGCACCAGCAGCATGAAGTCAGTTTCCTGCGTGTCGCCTTCCTTGATGAAGGTCACGCCCTCGGCAATCTTGTGCGGCTGCATGTAGGTGACCACCGTGCGCGCGTCGTCGGCCGTCAGCTGCAGCAGGGCGCTGGGGGCCGTGAGCATTTCGGCGGCCAGTTCGGCCATGGCCGAGCCTTCCAGCGGCCGCAGCCGCTCCTCGCCAGGGGCTTTCTTCTTGCCAAAGAGCTTGTTGAGCATGGGGTTGGTGTGTTGAAGCGGCCTTTAGTGCTCGCTCTTGCATTTAAAATCATCCTAACTCAAGGAGCGCTGCAGCGGAAAGGTGAAAACCTGCTCCGTCAGGCTTGAGTGAACCCAACGGCGCTCACCTTCTTCCACAGTACCGGCCCCATGCCGGAATACGCAAGGTGAGCGATGACGGATGCAACTGTTTCCCCCATGAAGCTGTCAGGCCTGGAGCCTGTTGCCATCGGCACGGGCAGTTTGTTCGTGAATATTGGTGAACGAACCAACGTCACCGGCTCCAAGGCCTTCGCCCGGATGATCCTGAACGGCGACTTCGAGCAGGCACTGGCCGTGGCGCGCCAGCAGGTCGAAAACGGCGCCCAGGTGATCGACATCAACATGGACGAGGCCATGCTCGACAGCAAGGCCGCCATGGTGCGGTTCCTGCAGCTGATCGCCAGCGAGCCCGACATCGCCCGCGTGCCCATCATGGTCGACAGCTCCAAGTGGGAAGTGATCGAAGCCGGCCTGCGCTGCATCCAGGGCAAGGGCATCGTCAATTCCATCTCCATGAAGGAAGGCGTCGAAAAGTTCAAGCACGAGGCGCGCCTGGTCAAGCGCTACGGCGCCGCCGCCGTGGTGATGGCCTTCGACGAAAAAGGCCAGGCTGACACCTATGCCCGCAAGATCGAAATCTGCGAGCGGGCCTACCGCGTGCTGGTCGACGAGCTCGACTTCCCGCCCGAAGACATCATCTTCGACCCCAACATCTTCGCCATTGCCACCGGCATCGAGGAGCACAACAACTACGCAGTCGACTTCATCGAGGCCACGGCCTGGATCAAGAAGAACCTGCCGGGCGCCAAGGTGTCGGGCGGCGTGTCGAACGTGAGCTTTTCCTTCCGCGGCAACGACCCGGTGCGCGAAGCCATCCACACCGTGTTCCTGTACCACGCCATCAAGGCGGGGATGGACATGGGCATCGTCAACGCCGGCATGGTCGGCGTGTACGACGACCTGGAGCCCACGCTGCGCGAGCGGGTGGAAGACGTGGTGCTCAATCGCCGGCCCGATGCGGGCGAGCGCCTGGTCGAAGTGGCCGAGTCCGCCAAAAGCGGCGCCAAGGACGAAACCAAGCGCAACGAATGGCGCGCCGGCACCGTGGAACAGCGCCTGTCGCACGCGCTGGTCTCGGGCATCACCGACTTCATCGTCGAAGACACGGAAGAGGCCTACCAGGTGGTGCTGGCAAAGGGCGGGCGCCCGCTGCACGTGATCGAAGGCCCGCTGATGGACGGCATGAACATCGTGGGCGACCTGTTCGGCCAGGGCAAGATGTTCCTGCCCCAGGTGGTCAAGTCGGCGCGCGTGATGAAGCAGGCCGTGGCCCACCTCATCCCCTACATCGAGGAAGAGAAAAAGCAGCAGGCCGCTGCCGGCGAGGACGTGAAGGCCAAGGGCAAGATCATCATCGCCACCGTCAAGGGCGACGTGCACGACATCGGCAAGAACATCGTCACCGTCGTGCTCCAGTGCAACAACTTCGAGGTGGTCAACATGGGCGTGATGGTGCCCTGCCACGAGATCCTGGCGCGTGCCAAGGTCGAGGGCGCGGACATCGTCGGCCTGTCGGGCCTGATCACGCCGTCGCTGGAAGAAATGCAGTACGTCGCCGCCGAGATGCAGAAGGACGACCACTTCCGCATCCGCAAGATCCCGCTGCTGATCGGCGGCGCGACGACCAGCCGTGTGCACACGGCGGTGAAGATCGCGCCGCACTACGAAGGCCCGGTGGTCTATGTGCCCGATGCCTCGCGCAGCGTGAGCGTGGCGCAGGGACTGCTGAGCGACCAGGCATCCAAGTACATCGCCGAGGTGAATGCCGACTACGACAAGGTGCGCATCCAGCACGCCAACAAGAAGCAGGTGCCGATGTGGACGCTGGCGAAATCGCGCGCCAACAAGACGCCGGTGGACTGGTCCAGCTACACGCCGCCGGTGCCCAAATTCAT
>CALRME020000433.1:0-3579 GCA_943369045.1 Sphingobacterium thalpophilum | reverse complement strand
CCATGTAGCCGAAGCCGTGCTCGGTCACCGGTTGCGCATACTCGTAGACCGCTTCGAGGTTGGTGGTGCCGCCCTTGGCCACAGCGCCCAGCGACTTCTCGAGAATGGTGGTCAGGCCGCCGGCCTTGTTGCCGGGCGAGGGGTTGTTGTTCATCTCGCCCTCGTTGACTTCGGTGTAGTGCTCCCACCACTTGATGCGCTCGATCAGCTTTTCACCGACCTCGCGCTTGACGGCGCGGCGCGTCAGCAAGTGCTCGGCGCCATAGATTTCCGGCGTCTCAGACAGGATGGCCGTGCCGCCGTGCGCCACCAGCAGGTCCACCGCCGCGCCCAGGGCCGGGTTGGCGCTGATGCCGGAGTAGCCGTCGGAGCCGCCGCACTGCAGGCCGATGGTGATGTGGGCCGCGCTGCAGGGCTCGCGCTTGACGTCATTGGCGCGTGGCAGCATTTCCTTGATCAGCGCAATGCCCTTTTCCACGGTCTTGCGCGTGCCGCCGGTGTCCTGGATGTTGAACACCTTGAGCGTGTCGCCCTCGCGCAGGCTGCTATGGGCCAGCCAGGCGTTGATCTGGTTGGCCTCGCAGCCCAGGCCAACGACCAGCACACCCCAGAAGTTGGCATGCGTCGCATAGCCGGCCAGGGTGCGCTCGAGCAGTTGCATGCCCATGCCTTCGGTGTCCATGCCGCAGCCGCTGCTGTGGGTCAAGGCCACCACGCCGTCGACGTTGGGGAAATCCGCAAGCGCCGCCGGATTCGACTGACGGGAAAAATGGTCCGCAATTGCCCGCGCGGCCGTGGCCGAGCAGTTCACGCTGGACAGGATGCCGATGTAGTTGCGCGTCGCCACGCGGCCGTCGCCGCGCTTGATGCCCATGAAGGTCGCCTGCTTCTTCGCGGGCCCCGCTTTCACGTCCGCGCCGAAGGCGTAGTCACGCTCGAAGTCGCCCCCGTTGGGCCCGACGCCCAGGTTGTGCGTATGCACATGCTCGCCCGCCGCGATCGGTTTGCTGGCAAAGCCGATGATCTGGTTGTAGCGGCGCACCGGCTCGCCCTGCGCGATGGCGCGCGTGGCGACCTTGTGGCCCGGCGGGATCAGTCCCCGGATGGTGACGTTCTCAGCCTGTGTGCCGCCAACCAGCTGGCTGCGCGCGATCAGGACATCGTCTGCGGGGTGAAGTCGGATGAAGGGCGTCATGGCGGGTTTCAGTAAAACATCTTCGGCAGCCACAGGACCAGCTTGGGGAAGTAGGTGATGATCACCAGCGAGCCCAGCAGCGGCACCAGCCAGGGCAGGATGGCGATGGTGGTGCGCTCGACCGACAGCTTGGCTACCCGGGCCAGAACGAACAGCACCATGCCCATGGGCGGATGCAACAGGCCGATCATCAGGTTCAACACCATCACCAGGCCGAAGTGCACCGGGTCGATCCCCAGCTGCTGGACGATGGGCATCAGGATCGGCACCAGGATCGTGATCGCCGCGGTCGGCTCCAGGAAGCAGCCGACGAACAGCATCAGCAGGTTGGCCAGCAGCAGGAACACCCAGGCTTCCTTGGTGAAACCCAGTACCCACTGCGAGATCGCGGCTGTTACCCCGGTGGCCGTGAGCATCCAGCCGAAGATGCTGGCAGCCGCCACGATGAACAGCACCGTGGCGGTGGTCTCCACCGTATCCAGGCAGACCTTGACGAACATCTTCCAGTTGAGCGTGCGGTACCAGGCCAGGCCGAGCACCATCGCCCACAGGCAGGCGGCGATTGCGCCTTCAGTCGGCGTAAAGATGCCAGTGGTCATGCCGCCGATCAGCAGCACCGGCGTCATGATCGGGAGCACCGCCTGGAAGCCGAAGAACTTGTCGGCGGCGAAAAGCGCGATCAGGCCGGCAAACACCGTGATCTGCGCCGGGAAGCCGAACTTGGTGATCAGCACCCACAGCAACAGCGGCCAGCCGGCCACCACCAGGGTTTCAGCCAGCGCCTTGATCACGCGGGGCCACTCGAACTTCGTGTCGGCGCCCCAGCCGTTCTTGTGGGCGAAGTAGGCCACTGTCAGCATCATCAGCCCAGCCATCAGGATGCCCGGCAGGATGCCGGCCAGGAACAGCGCACCCACGCTGACGTTGGCCATCATCCCGTAGATCACGAAGGGCAGGGACGGCGGGATGATCGGCCCGAGGGTGGCCGACGCCGCCGTCACGCCCACAGCGAACTCCTTGCTGTAGCCATGGTCGGTCATGGCCTTGATTTCGATCGTGCCCAGGCCGGCGGCATCGGCGATCGCCGTGCCGCTCATGCCGGCGAACACGACCGAACCCACCACGTTGACGTGGCCCAGGCCGCCCTTGAGCCAGCCCACCAGCGCCAGCGCATAGTTGTAGATGCGGTTGGTGATGCCCGCGTTGTTCATCAGGTTGCCGGCCAGGATGAAGAAGGGCACGGCCAGCAGCGGAAAGCTGTCGATTCCACTGACCATGCGGTGGATCACCACAAAGGCGGGCAGGTTGCCGGTCCACCAGATGTAGATCAGGGCAGAGCCCGCCATGGCAATGGCCACGGGAATGCCGCCGCTCATGAGCAGCAGGAAGATGATTTTCAACATTTAGCGGTCTTCCATCGTGGATTCGGGGCGCTCGAGAACGGTGTAACCACGCTTGTGGTGAAACAGTGCCACCTGCACCGAGCGAAAGGCCATGGCCGCGAAACCCAGCAGGCAGATGCCATAGACCCAGTTCATGGGCAGGTCCACCATGGTCATGCGCGAGTTGCTGCCCAGGCGCAGCATCATCATCACGGTGAGCACGGCTGCGGCGGCGAAGAAGCCCACCCGCAGCACATCCACGGATGTGGCCATCGCACGCGCCACCGGTTTCGGCATGAACTTGTAGAAGAAGTCCACCTGGATGTGGTTGTTCTTGACCACCCCGATGGCGGCGCCGGTGAACACCACCGCGATCAGCAGGTAGCGCGCGATCTCCTCGGTCCAGGCGGCCGAATCGTTCATCACGTAGCGCGTGAAGAACTGGTAGAACACGGTGATCCCCAACACCCAGAAAAATCCCAGGGCGACCCAGGCCTCCAGTTTGGTGCCGGAGAGGTCCACCGCTTCGTCCTGCGCGTGGAACTCACCGTCGGCCCCCATCACGGGGGCCATGTCGTCAATGGTTTCGATCGTCATGCGGGCAGGGCTTACTTGACCGCGATGACGCGATCCCAGTCCTTCTTGTCCAGCTTCATGGATTCGAAGGTGATGGCCTTGAGCACCCGTTGCTGGAAGTCGTTGCGGTCGACGGTGACGACGTTGATGCCCTTCTTCTTGAACTCTTCCACCAGCTCGCCCTCGCGTTTGCGGATTTCGTTGGTGGCGTTGACGGCGGCTTCCTGCGTAACGTCCGACAGGATCTTCTGCTCGGCCGGCGTCAACTTGCCCATCAGGCTGGGTGCAATCACCGTCAGCAACGCGTCCGAGATGTGGCCCGTGAGGATGATGTTCTTCTGTACTTCGTAGAACTTCTTGGCTTCGATCGTGGGCAGCGGGTTTTCCTGCGCGTCAACGGTACCGTTTTGCAGCGCCAGGTAGACC
>CALRME020000432.1:0-3585 GCA_943369045.1 Sphingobacterium thalpophilum | reverse complement strand
CGTCCCGTGCGATCTCGTTGGAATGCACTTCCATCGTCTTGATGATGCCGTCGGGGTTCACGATGAAGGTGCCGCGCAGTGCCAGGCCTTCTTCGGCGATGTGCACATCAAATGCGTTCGTCATCGCGTGGGTGGGGTCGCCCACCAGGGGGAACTTTGCCTTGCCGACGGCCGGCGAGGTTTCGTGCCAGACCTTGTGCGAGAAGTGGGTGTCTGTGGTGACGATGTAGACCTCGGCGCCCATCTTCTGGAACTCCGCGTAGTTGTCGGCCGCGTCTTCGACTTCGGTCGGGCAGTTGAAGGTGAAAGCAGCCGGCATGAAGATCAGCACGGACCACTTGCCCTTGAGCGTCTCGTTGCTCACGGTGACGAACTTGCCGTTGTGGAAGGCTTCGGTCTTGAAGGGCTGGACTTGGGTATTGATCAGGGACATGAGGTTTCCTCTCTTTAGTGCTAACAAAAACTGGCGATGGGGAGAAGGTTAAGGCCTTTGCGGCGATTAATCCAATCAATTGAGATTATTCAAATCATTCAATTTAACTATTAAGCTTCGATTCATCAGTAAATCAGGCGCTCTGGCCGGATTTCCTGCAGGATGGTGGTTGCGATCTCCTCGATGGACTTTGTCGTTGTCGACAGCCACCGGATGCCGGCGCGCCGCATCATGGCCTCAGCCTCGGCCACCTCCATACGGCAGTTTTCCATGGAGGCGTACTTCGAGTTGGGCCGGCGTTCATTGCGGATTTCGGACAGCCTCTCAGGCTGGATGGTCAGCCCGAACATCTTCTTGCGGTGGGCCAGCAGGGCGGCGGGCAGCTGTTGGCGCTCGAAATCCTCCGGGATCAGCGGGTAGTTGGCTGCCTTCAGGCCGTATTGCATGGCCAGGTAAAGCGAAGTGGGCGTCTTGCCGCTGCGCGACACACCTACCAGGATCACTTCGGCCGACTCCAGGTCGCGGTTGGACTGGCCGTCGTCGTGGGCCAGGCTGAAGTTGATGGCCTCGATGCGGTCGTTGTATTCCTTGCTCTTGGAGACATCCGAGAAGCGGCCGATGCGGTGGTTGGACTTGATGCCCAGCTCGATCTCCAGCGGCCTCACGAAGGTGCCGAACATGTCCAGCAGCATGCCCTTGCAGCCTTCCTCGATCACCTGCAGGATTTCCACGTTGACCAAAGTGGTGAAGACGATGGGCTTTTTGCCCTCGACCTCGGCCGTATGGTTGATTTGGCGTACCGC
Source organism: Sphingobacterium thalpophilum (assembly GCA_943369045.1). GTDB lineage: Bacteria > Pseudomonadota > Gammaproteobacteria > Burkholderiales > Burkholderiaceae_C > Ramlibacter. The sequence continues at coordinate 2,349 of CALRME020000432.1, read as the reverse complement.
CTGGTGGGCCTTGTCCACGCTGTCGATGAAGGGAAGGCGCACATGGCGCGGCTTCATCTCGAACTGGGCCAGGATGGCGTTGCCGAAAGTCTCTGCCGTGATACCAGTGCCGTCGGAGATGAAAAATACGGTGCGGGTGTGCATGGATGCCCTTGTAATGCTTTCAGTCTGCTGCAAGCCCGCGCGGATGCCGCGCCGCCTACAATGGCGGCAATTATCCAGCGCCCCCCAATGCCCCGTCCCCGCCCATTCGAACAAAAGCAAAGCCTGCGGACGGCTGCACGCGCCATGGAGCCCAAGAATTTAACTTCCGGAGCTTTCCCATGTCTGCACTTTTCAGCCCGACCGCCCTGGTCGTACCGTTTGAAAACCTGAGGATGACCGATGTCGAGGCGGTAGGCGGTAAAAACGCCAGCCTCGGCGAGATGATCTCGCAGCTGCCCGAGGGCGTGCGCGTTCCCACCGGCTTTGCCACCACGGCGCACGCCTTCCGCCAGTTCCTTGCCCACGATGGACTGGCCGACCGCATCAATGCCCGCCTGACCACGCTTGATACTGAAGACGTGCGGGCGCTGGCCGCTGCCGGTGCCGAGATCCGCACCATGGTGGAAGCCCAGCCTTTCCCTGAAGACCTCAAGAATGCGATTGCAGAAGCTTTCGCTACCTTGTCCGCCGGCAACCCGCAGGCCAGTTTCGCCGTGCGTTCCTCAGCCACGGCGGAAGACCTGCCCGACGCGTCGTTTGCCGGCCAGCAGGAGACCTTCCTGAACGTGGTGGGCATCGAAGAGGTGCTGCACAAGATGAAGGAGGTGTTTGCCTCCCTCTACAACGACCGGGCGATCAGCTACCGTGTGCACAAGAACTTTGCCCATGCCGACGTGGCCCTGTCTGCCGGCGTCCAGCGCATGGTCCGCTCCGACACAGGCGCGGCCGGCGTCATGTTCACCATCGACACCGAATCGGGCTTCGACCAGGTCGTCTTCATCACCTCCAGCTACGGCCTGGGCGAAACGGTGGTGCAGGGCGCGGTCAATCCCGACGAGTTCTACGTGCACAAGCCCATGCTGGCGGCTGGCAAGCGCGCGGTGATCCGGCGCAACCTGGGTTCCAAGCTGCTGCAGATGGTGTTTTCCACGGCCGATGAAAAGAAGGCTTCGGGCAAGCTGGTCAAGACCATCGATGTGCCGCTGGAGCAGCGCAATCGCTACTCGCTGACCGATGCCGACGTCGAGCAGCTCGCCAGGTACGCTCTGGTGATCGAGCAGCACTATGGCCGCGCTATGGACATCGAATGGGGCAAGGACGGCACGGACGGCCTGCTCTACATCCTGCAGGCCCGCCCTGAGACCGTGAAAAGCCAGCAGCAGGGCAAGGCCGAGCTGCGCTACAAGCTCAAGGGGAAAGGCACCGTGCTGGCCGAGGGCCGGGCGATCGGCCAAAAGGTGGGCACTGGGCCCGTGCGCCTGGTGCACAGCATTTCGGAGATGGACAAGGTGCAGGCCGGTGACGTGCTTGTCACCGACATGACCGATCCCAACTGGGAGCCCGTGATGAAGCGCGCCAGCGCCATCGTCACCAACCGCGGCGGGCGTACCTGCCATGCGGCCATCATTGCGCGCGAGCTTGGCATCCCGGCCGTGGTCGGCTGTGGTGATGCCACGGAGAACCTCAAGGACGGCACGCTCGTGACGGTGAGCTGCGCCGAGGGCGATACCGGCTTTATCTATGACGGACTGCTGGAAACGGAGATCAGCGAAGTGCAGCGCGGCGAGATGCCCGAAATTCCCGTGAAGATCACGATGAACATCGGCAATCCGCAACTGGCATTTGATTTCTGCCAGCTGCCCAACCATGGCGTAGGCCTGGCACGGCTGGAATTCATCATCAACAACAACATCGGCGTGCATCCCAAGGCCATCCTCGACTACCCGAACGTCGATGCCGACCTGAAGAAAGCGGTGGAGTCAGTGGCGCGCGGACACGCTTCGCCGCGCGCCTTCTACGTCGACAAGGTTGCCGAGGGCGTGGCTACCATCGCCGCCGCCTTCTGGCCCAAGCCGGTGATCGTTCGCCTGTCGGACTTCAAGTCCAACGAGTACCGCAAGCTGATCGGCGGATCGCGTTACGAGCCGGAAGAAGAAAACCCGATGCTGGGCTTTCGCGGCGCGGCGCGTTACGTAAGCACCGAGTTCCGCGAAGCCTTCGCGATGGAGTGCGAGGCCATGCGCCGTGTGCGCAGCGAGATGGGCCTGACCAACGTGGAATTGATGGTGCCCTTCGTGCGCACCCTGGGCCAGGCCGACCGCGTGATCAAGCTGCTGGCCGAGCAGGGCCTCGAGCGTGGCAAGG
>CALRME020000431.1:0-3591 GCA_943369045.1 Sphingobacterium thalpophilum | reverse complement strand
GTAGAAGGGCACTTCCTTCCAGGCCGCCAGGCTGTTGAGGCGCTGCAGGTCTTCGCCGGTGGCGAGCAGTTCGCGCGCGTGCATGTCCAGGCAGAAGGCGCAGCTGTTCAATTGCGAGACGCGTACGTGCAGCAGGGCCTGCAGCGCCTTGCCGAGGGTGGACTTGAGCAATACACCGCTCACCCCCAGCATGGCCTTGAAGGCTTCGGGGGCGAGGTTCATGTGCGGGAGGCGGGGCTGTTCCATGGTGATTCCTTGTGTGGGTTGATGAAGTTCCAGTCTTCACAACACAAGACGCTCCGGCCAGCCGGTTTGTGACACGCCTCAGGCGTCAGGTGACGAACTGCGCTGCAAACGCGCCATCGCACGTGCCAGCTTGTCCGGGTTGCGCTGCGCATGGATGGAGACGATGCGATCGCCGTCGGTTTCGAACGACTGGATCGATTCGAGCTGGCCATTGATGTAGCGCGCCAGCCCCGGCACGCCATTCACATCGACCACCTCCATGCGCATTGCCGGCGCATGGCGCCGCGTCACGGCGTAGTAAAGCTGCGCCAGGCGCTGCGCGCCGCGCAGCACCTGGGTGAACGCCCGCACCTTGCCGCCGCCGTCGCTGAACAGCTCGGCATCCTCGGCCAGCAGCTCGCGCATGCGGCTCATGTCGCCCTTGCCCGCGGCATCGGCGAAGGCATGCAGCAGCCGCAGGTGGGTTTCACGGGTGACCGAAAAGCGGGGCCGCTTCGATTTCAGGTGCTCACCTGCGCGGTGCACCAGCTGGCGGCAGGCGGCTTCGGTTTTGCCCAGGGTTTGCGCGATGTCGGCGTAGTCGGCGTCGAACACCTGGCGCAGCAGGAAGGCGGCGCGCTCCTCGGGCGCCAGCTGCTCCAGCACCATCAGGAAGGCTACCGACACGTCGTCGGCCTGCTCCAGCTGCTGCTGCGGCGATTCGGCCGATTGCTCGACCAGCGGCTCGGGAATCCAGAAGCCGGCGTAGTGCTCGCGCTCGGTCCGCGCGGCGCGCAGCCGGTCGATCGACAGCCGGGTGACGATGGTGACGAGCCAGGCCTCGGCGCTGCGCAGGCTCTCCGTGTCCGATTCGTTCCAGCGAAACCAGGCGTCCTGCAGCACATCCTCGGCGTCGGCCGGAGAGCCCAGCATGCGCCAGGCAATGCCCATCAGGCGCTTGCGGTGGCTGTTGAAGATGGCTGTCCGGTTGTCCATGGAAGCAAAGACGTGCCGAGCCGCCGGTTTGTGACAAGGCGTGGGGAAACGGGCTTAGGACCGGATGCGGTTGACCAGCGCGGTCGTGGAATAGCCGTCGACGAAGGGGATGGCCAGCGCCTTGCCGCCGTAGCTTTCAACGAACTTCGTCTCGGCCAGCTTGCTCATGTCGTAGTCGCCGCCCTTGACCAGCACGGCGGGCTTGAGCCGGCTGATGAGCGCCAAAGGCGTGTCCTCGTCGAACCAGGTGACCAGGCTGACCGATTCGAGCGCCGCCATCAAGGCAGCACGGTCATGCTCATTGTTCAAGGGCCGCTCCGGTCCCTTGCCCAGGCGCCGCGCCGAGGCGTCGCTGTTGAGGGCAACCACCAGGCTTGCGCCCAGCGCGCGGGCCTGCGCCAGGTAGGTGGCATGGCCGCGGTGCAACACGTCGAACACGCCGTTGGTGAAGACCACTGGCTGCGGCAGCGAGGCGACGCGCTGCGCGGCTTCCTCGCGCGAAGCGATCTTGTGCAGGAACGAAGGCAGTTCGGCGGCCATCAGGCCGCGTTGGGAGCGGCGGGGCCTGCGCCGTTGTTGGCCGCGGCCAGGATGGCCGCCAGTTCCTTGCGGTAGCGGTTGAGCTCCTGCACGCTCTTGAAGCTGCGGTCCATCAGCAGGCTCATGTTGTGCAGGATGCGCTCGACCACCCTGGTTTCCCAGACGGCATCGAAATTGATCTGCTTGTCCAGCCACTGCTCAAGCCACTCGGGGTTGGGCAGGCGGCTCTGGATGGTGTCGCGCGGGAACAGGGCCTTGTTCACGTGCAGGTTGGTGGGGTGCAGCGCCTGCGCCGTGCGCCGTGCGCTGGCCATCAGCACGCCGACCTTGGTGAAGGCCGCCTTGGCCTCGTTGCCGAAGTTGTTGATGGCGCGCTTCATGTAGCGCAGGTAGGCGCCACCGTGGCGGGCTTCGTCCTGGCTGAGCGTGGTGTAGATGTGCTTGATGACCGGCTCGTTGTGCCATTCGCTGGCGCGCCGGTACCAGTGGTTCAGGCGGATCTCGCCGCAGAAATGCAGCATCAGTGTTTCCAGCGCGGGCGCGGGCTCGAATTCGAAGCGCACCTCGTGCAGTTCCTTCTCGGTCGGGGCCAGTTCGGGGCGGAAGCGCTTGAGGTACTCCATCAGCACCAGCGAGTGCTTCTGTTCCTCGAAGAACCAGATCGACATGAAGGCGGAAAAGTCGCTGTCGTCCTTGTTGTCGCGCAGGAACATCTCGGTGGCCGGCAGCGCCGACCATTCCGTGATGGCGTTCATCTTGATGGTCTGGGCCTGCTCATCAGTGAGCTTGGAAGGGTCGAACAGGGCCCAGGGGATGTCCTTGTCCATGTCCCACCGGACGGATTCGAGTTGCTTGAACAGTTCGGGATAAAGCATGAATGCCTTTCGTTGACCGCACACATTTTAGGCGCTTGTGTGAAAAACCCTTTACAAATCATCGGGGTACAAGGGTTATGCGCGCGCCTGAGTCCACTACTGGATTCTGCGCGTATCCACCGGACCGTGCCGGGCCTATAACTACCCGCAAGGAGCTTTCCACATGTACACGACATTTCATTTCATCGCGCCCGTGGTGCTGGCCGGCAGCCTGGCCCTTGCGCCGGCCGTGCAGGCGCAGGGCACCGCGGCCTGCCCTGCCTCCCTGCAGTACACCTTTGCGCGCCTGCAGGACGAAAAGCCCCAGTCGCTGTGCCAGTACAGCGGCAAGGTGCTGCTGGTGGTCAACACCGCGAGCTTTTGCGGCTTCACGCCCCAGTACCAGGGGCTGGAAGCGCTGCACGCGAAGTACAAGGACCGCGGCCTGGTCGTCCTGGGGTTTCCGTCCAACGACTTTTCACAGGAAACCGGCAGCAACAAGCAGATCGCTGACTTCTGCGAGAACACCTTTGGCGTGAAATTCCCGATGTTCACCAAAACCACCGTGCGCGGCGCCGATGCCCATCCGTTCTACAAGATGCTCGCCGACAAGACCGGCCGGCAGCCCCTGTGGAACTTCCACAAGTACCTGGTGGGCCGCAACGGCGCCGTTCTGGCCAGCTACACCAGCATGACGGGACCGGATGATGGGGCCCTGGTCAGGGAGATCGAAAAGCAGCTGGCCGCCAAATAGTGCGTGGTCGCTGCTTGCATTTGAAAACTACACAGTCATAATGCGACTGAATAGTATAAGATGCTTTGAAACGCGATTTACCCGCTGCCATGTTCACAAAAATTTACCTTCGCGATTCGGCCACCGGCGGGAACTGCGTGCGGCATGCCCCACTCCATGAGGGAGTGAGGCGGCAAGCCTCCAGAATCGAATTACTGTTGCGAAGCCTGCCTGGTGTAGTTT
>CALRME020000430.1:0-3597 GCA_943369045.1 Sphingobacterium thalpophilum | reverse complement strand
ACGGGAACGTGACCGGCACCGTGGCGACCGGCTACGTCATGGACCACTACCTTGACCTGCTGCGCGGCGGCGCCATGACCCAGCCGGAAATGGCCGCCATGGCCGCCCAGACCGCCTGCAATGCCGAGCGCATCGACCTGGCCGGCCTGGCGCAAAGCGGTCTGGGCTATTTGTCCGCGGCGTGAAAGCCGGTGGTCAGCGCCTGGCGCAAGTAATCGACCACGCACTGCACGGCGCGCGGCACCTGGGGTGACCAGGGGCGTATGGCATAGACCCGGTCGCCAAAGAAGCCCTGCGGCCGCCACTGCGGCAGCACCGGCACCAGGCGGTCGTCGGTCGCGCTGAAGTCCGGCAGCAGGCCCAGGCCCAGGCCGCCCAGCACGGCTTCGCGCAGCACCTCGCTGTTGTTGGCCCGCAGCGGGCCGTGCACGTCAACAACCACGGTTTCGCCCTTGCGCCGCGCGCCTTCGCGCTCGAAGGCCCAGCTCTGGCCGGAATTGGCCCGCAGGTAAAGCAGGCAGTCGTGGCTGGCCAGGTCCGAGGGGTGTTTCGGCGTGCCGCGCCGCCTCAGGTAGCCGGGGCTGGCCACGAGCAATGAGCGCGTGCCGCACAGCACCCAGGCCACGTGCGTTTCCGGCGGCTCCTGCGCGTGACGGATGGCCAGGTCGCAGCCCTCCTGCTGAAGGTTGACGAAACGGTCTGTGAGGTCGAGTTCGATGCGGATGTCGGGCTGGCCCTTGAGAAGCGGCGCCAGCAGTGGCGCGATGTGCTGGCGGCCCAGCGCGACGGGTGCCGTCACGCGAACCAGGCCGCGTGGCGTGCCGGCCAGGTCCTTGACGCTGGAAAAACTCTGCTCGATGCGGGTAAAGGCCGCCTGGGTTTCGTCGACCAGCTGCTGGCCGGCTTCCGTGAGGCTGACCGAACGGGTGGTGCGCCGCACCAGCGGCACACCGGCAGCGCGTTCCAGCTCCCCGATGCGCATGCTCACCGACGCCTTGGAAATGCCCAGGCGGCGCGCCGCCTGCGTGTAGCTGCGGGTCTGCGCCAGCACGGTGAGCAGGTGCAGGTCGGAGAAAACTGGCGTGGCCGAGGTCGTCATTTGCCGCAGGCATTGTTTACTATGTTGAACAATGTAATCAGGTTAACGCTATTCTCAAAGCCCGCCCGGCGGCATAGACTGCAGCGCTCGTGCCCAGCCTGCGCACCATTCCCAAGGAAGCCCCATGAACGCACCCGACAAAGCCCGCCCCGAAGCCACCACGGCTTCCATCGAACACTGGATCAACGGCAAGGTCGTTCCCGGCAACAGCGGCCGCCGCGCCGACGTCTTCAACCCTGCCACCGGCACGGTGACAGGCCAGGTGGCGCTGGCCAACACCAGCGAAGTGGCCGCCGCCGTCGCCGCTGCGCAGGCCGCCTTCCCGGCCTGGGCCGATACGCCGCCGATCCGCCGCGCCCGCGTCATGTTCAAGTTCCTGGAGCTGCTTAACCAGGAAAAGGACAAGCTGGCCCACGCCATCACCGCCGAGCACGGCAAGGTGTTCACCGATGCGCAGGGTGAAGTTACCCGTGGCATCGACATCGTTGAATTCGCCTGCGGCATCCCGCAACTCCTCAAGGGCGACTACACCGACCAGGTGTCCACCGGCATCGACAACTGGACCATGCGCCAGCCCCTGGGCGTGGTGGCCGGCGTGACGCCGTTTAATTTTCCGGTGATGGTGCCGATGTGGATGTACCCGGTGGCCATTGCCGCGGGCAACTGCTTCGTGCTCAAGCCCAGCCCGCTGGACCCGACCCCGTCGCTGATGATGGCCGAGCTGCTCAAGCGCGCAGGCCTCCCCGACGGCGTGTTCAACGTTGTGCAGGGCGACAAGGACGCTGTCGACGCGCTGCTGGAGCACCCGGACGTGAAGGCCATCTCGTTCGTCGGCTCTACGCCGATTGCGCAGAAAATTTATGAAACCGGTGCCCGCCACGGCAAACGCGTGCAGGCCCTGGGCGGCGCCAAGAACCACATGGTGGTCATGCCCGATGCCGACATGGAGCAGGCGGTGGACGCGCTGATCGGCTCGGCCTTCGGCTCGGCCGGCGAGCGCTGCATGGCCATTTCGCTGGCCGTGCTGGTCGGCGACGCGGCCGACCGCATCATGCCGATGCTGGCCGAGCGCACGCAGCAGCTCAAGATCAAGAACGGCGTTGAACTGGACGCCGAGATGGGACCCATCGTCAGCGCCGCCGCCGCCAGCCGCATCACGGGTTACATCGGCATCGGCGAAAGCGAAGGCGCCAAGCTGGTCGTGGACGGCCGCAAGTTCGCCGCGGCCAAGGCCGGCGCAGGTTGCGACAACGGCTTCTGGGTCGGTGGCACGCTGTTTGACAACGTGACACCCGAGATGAAGATCTACAAGGAAGAGATCTTCGGCCCGGTGCTGGGATGCGTGCGCGTCAAGGATCTGGCCGCCGCCACCGAGCTGATCAACTCCCACGAATTCGGCAACGGCGTCTCGTGCTTCACGCGTGACGGCAATGTGGCGCGCGAGTTCAGCCGCCGGGTGCAGGTGGGCATGGTCGGCATCAACATTCCCATTCCCGTCCCCATGGCCTGGCATGGCTTTGGCGGCTGGAAAAAGAGCCTGTTCGGCGACATGCACGCCTATGGCGAGGAAGGCGTGCGCTTCTATACCAAGCAGAAATCCATCATGCAGCGCTGGCCTGAAAGTATCGGGAAAGGCGCGGAGTTTGTAATGCCCACAGCCAAATAGGCTATACAGGCTTTCATGGCAGACAACACAGAGTTCGACTACATCATCATCGGCGGCGGTACGGCGGGTTGCCTTTTGGCCAACCGCCTGTCTGCCGACGGCCGCGACCGCGTGCTGTTGCTGGAGGCGGGGCGGCGCGATGACTACCACTGGATCCACATCCCGGTAGGCTACCTCTACTGCATCGGCAACCCGCGTACCGACTGGCTGTACAACACCGAACCGGACGCGGGGCTGAACGGGCGCAGCCTGCGTTACCCGCGCGGCAAGACCCTCGGCGGCTGCTCGAGCATCAACGGCATGATCTACATGCGCGGCCAGGCGCGCGACTACGACCAGTGGGCGCAGCTGACCGGCGACGCGAGCTGGACCTGGGACAACGTGCTGCCGCAGTTCAAGAAGCACGAGGACTACTACAAGGGCGCCGACGCGCTGCACGGGGCCGGTGGCGAATGGCGCGTGGAAAAGCAGCGCCTGCGCTGGGATGTGCTCGACGCGTTCGCCAAGGCGGCGCAACAGGCCGGCATACCGCACAGCGAGGACTTCAACCGCGGCAGCAACGAAGGCGTAGGCTACTTCCAGGTCAACCAGAAGGATGGCTGGCGCTGGAACACGGCCAAGGCCTTCCTGCGGCCCACCTGCTACGGCAGGCCCAACTTCGAGATGTGGACCAATGCACAGGTCATGCAGCTGGCGCTCGACAAGCAGGCGGACGGCACGCTGCGCTGCTCGGGTGCCAAGGTGTGGGACGGCATGGAGGAAGTGACGGTGACGGCCTCGCGCGAAGTGCTGCTGTGCGCCGGCAGCATCGGCTCGCCGCAGATCCTGCAGC
>CALRME020000429.1:0-3601 GCA_943369045.1 Sphingobacterium thalpophilum | reverse complement strand
TCGCGCGTGGTAATGCGCCGCCAGGCCGCCACCGAGCCGTTGTGGCGCAGGCATTCCTCCACCGCGTTGGGGATCAGGGAGGGGTCGGCGCACAGTTCCTGCCAGGCATGCGGATGTTCGAGCAGCAGTTTCAGGCCATTGGCGGTGGCGTTGGCCGTGGTCTCGTGCGCGGCCACGATGCCGGCCATCATCATCGAGTGCAGGTAGGAGTCGGTCACCACGTCGGGGTGTTCGGCCTGCATGCGGATGCCGTATTTCATCCAGCCCGGGCCCGACGGGTCCAGGCGCATGCGCGCCAGGATGTCACCGGCCAGCTGCCAGAAGTTGCCCACTGCATGAGCCACGGCCACCTGCTCGTGCGGCTGCGGCCGGCCCCAGGTGTTGACGGTGTGCGCGATCGAATACTTGCGCAGCGCATCCATGTCCTCTTCGGGCACGCCCAGGAAATGCAGCGCCACCGTGAGCGGCACTTCCCACAGCATCTCCTCGACCAGGTCGGCGCGGCCCTTGTCGATGAAGCGGCTGACGTATTCGCGCGCCAGCTTGCGGACCAGCGGCTCGTGGTGTATTAGCTCCTGCGGCGTGAAAGGCTCCATCAGCAGGCGGCGGCGCGGCATGTGCGCGGGCTCGTCCTCGTTGACCAGGGTGCGGTTGAGCGCAAAGCCGTAGGAGGCCAGCACGGCGTTGGCCTCTTCGCCGGTGGGGGTGATCTTCTCCAGCGCGATGGCCGGGCTGAAGGTGATGTTGTCGCGGAACACGGCCTTGATGTCGTCGTAGCGCGTGATCACCCAGTAGCCCAGCTGCGGGCTGTAGAACACCGGCTCCTGCTCGCGCGCCCAGCGCACGTAGTCGGGCGGGTCCTGCTGGTAGCCGTCGGAGAAGGGGTCGAAGTCAGCGGCGCGGGCCGACACGGGGCAGCCGTTGGGTGCGGTGGCTACCGCCCCAGCGGGCTGCGCGGAGAAGGGGCATTCGCCCGATTGCTTGCTGGGTTCCATCTGGGCGATTCTTATACGCTGATTTCGTAACGCTCGTACAGCCGCTGGCCCAGCTGCCTGACGCTGTGCAGGCGGAAGCCGAAACGCTGGTAGACCGAGCTCAGTTTCGGCCGTCCCTGCACGCAGTCGAGACGCAGGTACTGCTTGCCCCGTTCGCGCGCCAGCGCGAGGGCATGGGTGAGCAACTGCTGCGCGATGCTGCGGCCCTGTGCGCGCGGATGCACGGCCAGCTTGTGCAGGAACACGGAACGGCCGTCCGTCACATCGGGCCAGAACAGCGGGTCTTCGCCCTGAAGGCGGAACACGCCCACCGGGCCTTGCCCGTCGCTGGCGATGAAGTACCAGCCCGCCAGCACATGGGGGCCGATAGCAGCTTCACTGACGTCCTTCAGGTCCCAGAGCGCTTCGCCGCGTTCGATCAGCCCGGTGGCGGCGGTGCTCAGCAACCGGGCAACGGCCGTGATGTCGGCTTCTGCTGCCGGGCGGATCTGCAGTTGCGGCGTTGCCACTGGATTGGCCCGGCTGCGGTACAGCGCCGCATGCGCCGGTGTGTATTCGTTCAGCGGTCCCACGCGGATTTGCGCGGGCTCCAGGTGCTCGCCGCGCTTGAGGTAGGCCTGCGCCGTGCGCGCATGGCCATCGGCCGAGTGCACTTCGATGGCCACCCGCACATAGCCGTCGGGCTCGTGCACGCGTTCGAGCTGGTCCATGGCCGCCAGCGCCGCATCGTCGACTTCGAAGAGCTGGCCGGCGACCTGCACGCCCTGCCCCGGCAGGTTGACCATCCATGGCGAGTGGCGTTCGCCAACCAGGTAGAGCGGGTAACGCTGCTGCGTGACGAAGACGCCGTCGATGCGCCGGCCACTGTTGGTGGCGAAGTTGGGAAAGCCCTGCTTGAGCGTGCCAAAGACGAAAACCGTGTGTGCCATGACTGCACTTTAGCGAAGGCCGGATCGCACAGCCGTTCTCACTCAAGCAGCATCCATGCGGCCTGCAGCGCCTTTTCGGCCTGGAAGCCGCATGGAATGTGCTTGACTGCCGTCGATACTGCTTATTTGTCGGACTTCTTCTCTGCGACCGGTGGGGGTACCGGTTGCGCCACGGTCACCGGGTACACATGAACGAGGTAGAGATAGAAAAAACCCATCGCGAAGGCCAGTATCACCAGGCCCACGATCTGCGTTCCCAACTTGATGCCCGTTGCGGAAATTGTGGCGTCGGTGTTGCTGCGCAGGGCGAGGTGCAGCTTTTCCAGGGCCGCCGGGTCCGCCGCCGCCTTGTGCTTGCCCAGGATCTGCAACGCCACCAGACGCGCCAGGGCGCCATCGCGCGAGAACTGGTGGATCGTCAGGGCCAGCGCCACAGCAACGATCAGCATCACCATCCAGAAAATGGCGGAGGAAAACATCCTGTGATTGGCGTATACCTCCTGCGCGTTCTTCAGGTGCCACTCGTCGTCGGCCAGTTGCGCGGTAGCGCGCCTGGCCCACAGCTGGTGCCCCGCGGCTGCGGCGACGTTCTGATCGATCAGCGACTGGTGGTATTGCATGTACTGCTCGGCGATCTTGCCGCGCAGTGCGGCGACCTGCTCATCCGACAGCCTCACCTGGTTCGGCAGTATTTCAGGACGGTAGATGCCGCCGCCCAACGTCAGCGTTCCAGGATCGACGGTGATGGTTGCGGTCACCGAACCCACGCTCATCACCGACGGTGCTGCCACCGACAGGCAGGAGCACAGGACGCCGAGGCAGAGGGCGAAGAGCTTCCTGTACACATGCACCTCAGTTCTTGCCGCCTGCCTTGCCCGCCGGTGCGGGCGCCGGAGAAGGACAGGGCACGCCCTTGACCTCGGTTTTGTTCCGGCCGGTAGCGCCTGACGGCGCAGGCGCCGGCCCCGATGGGCAGGCCTCCTTCACCTGGAGCATGACGGTCCCGCCGTCCCCCTTACCGCCCTTCGCGGCTGGTTTTTCTTTGGGCAAGCCGAGCCCGGGGCCATCCTTGCCCGCCGCTTGCTGGGGCTTGGCCAGGGCGCGATCGGCACCCATGCCAGCCGGAGCCATGGGCTGCGCGGACAGGCCGGCATGGAACACCGCCGCGAAAAGTGCCGTGAGTGGAACCAGCGATCTGGACATGCGCCCTCCTCCGGGAAAGTGATTTTGGGGCCTGCAGGTTAGTACCGCCCGCGCAATCGCGCATCCCCAATACTGGGGAGATGGCTGGGGAGGCGGCGCCTACCCCGCCGGCTGTCCTTCCCCCTGCTCCTGCGCAACGAGTTTCTCCAGCACCCGTCTGAAGTGCGCCAGCGGCGCATCGGCCACCACGGCCAGCAGCTTGAAGTCCGGATCCTCGTCCATGGCGCGCTGCTGGGCTTCGATGATGTGCTTGTCTTCCATGAAGCCTTCCACAAGGCTGGCATGCAGCGAGCGCGAGATGTTGCTGTCCTCGCCCTCGTAGTCGTTCAGGTAGACCCAGAAGTGGTGGGTGCTGCGCTGCGATTCCGGCGTCATGAACTGGCAGTTGCGGTACTGGCGCGCGTTGGCCAGATTGCCCTTTTCGGCGCCGCTGCCCGCCGGCGAGAACATCGTGTCCAGGAAGAAGTTGCCGGG
>CALRME020000428.1:0-3605 GCA_943369045.1 Sphingobacterium thalpophilum | reverse complement strand
GTCGACAGGGGCGTTCATGCAGGCTCTTGGGGGTAACCCGCAATTTTAAGGTCTATGGCCCCAATAAGCCACCCTAAAGGGTATTGCTGTCCCTGGCGTGTGCAATCAGCCGGTCCAGCATGGCGCCGAGCTCGCGCTGCTCGCTGCTGCTGAGGCAGCCGAAGATCTCGTCATTGCGCCGGGCGATGAGCCGCATCACACCAGTCCAGAGCTTTCTGCCGGCCGGTGTCAGCGTCAAAACCACGCCCCGTCCGTCGGTTTCGCTGGCCTGCTTGGCAATCAGCCCCCGATCGGCCAGCGACTGTGCCGCCCGGCTGGCCGGTCCCTTGTGAAGATTGGCTCTACCGGCGAGCTCCACCACCGATAGCGGCGCGAAGTTGCCCACCGCGGCCAGGCAGCGCGCCTCACCCACCGGCAGGCCGAACTCATCGGCATAGGCATCGCTGCTGAATTTGTCGGTCAGTTTGCTAACCAGGTGCAGGCGGTAGGTGAGGAACTGGTCCAGCGTCTTCATGGCTGGCCTGCCGCGAGCTGGAGTTTGGCGTTTTCAATGAGGGGAAGCACTTCGGCGGCGCTGCCCATGCGGCTCATCAGTGAGAGGCACACCATCGACAGGAACAACGGCGCATTGGCCTCGCCTACTTCGGCTAGCTGAGCGCACAGCGCTGAATAGCTCTGGTCCAGGTCGGCATCGGTCATGCGAATCCCCTTTCGTTCATGGCGGCGATCAGCGGCGCTGTGTCCAGAGCGCGCCAGCGGCCCATCACGTAGCCGTCGGGGCGCACCAGCACCAGGGCCTGCGCATGCGTATCGGAAAGGCCGTAGCGCTGGCGGGCCTGATTCAGCGTGTCGGCATCGGGCGGAATGTCCAGAACGGCGATGCCGTGCTGCACCAGTTCACGCACCGCATCGGGCATGGGGCCGTCACTGAACACCAGGCAGGTGAAATCCCTGCCGAAGGCCTGCGTCAGGTGCATGGGACCGTTGTGCCCCTGAAGCTGCGCTTCGGGCGCAGGTGAGCCCGGTGCCGCCATCTCGTTGGACCAATCGCCCTGCTGCGGCACGTTGAGCGCCGAACCCCCATAGCTGACGGGCGCGGACTGGCGCGGGTTGATCAGCGGACGCAGCTTTTCGTCACTGACGGCCAGGCGCAGCACCGCCTCGCGCATCAAGCTGAACGCGAAGTTCGGCGGGGCCATGAATTCCGTGCTCTTGGCGCCATAGGCGATGTTTTCGCGCGCGGCATGCAGGCGTTCGGTCGAGTAGCTATCGAGCAGGCTGTCCGGGGCGTCGCCTTCAAGCACCCGCGCCAGCTTCCAGGCAAGGTTGCCGGCGTCATCCAGGCCGGAATTGAGCCCGCGCACGCCGAAGATGGGCACCAGATGCGCCGCGTCGCCGGCGAACAGCACGCGGCCGTGGCGGTAAGACGGCAGCGTCAGGCACTTGGCGTTGTAGATGGAAATCCACAGGGGCTCCCAGGGCTGGTCCTCGCCGATCATGGCCAGGTGGCTCTGCACCCGTGGCAGAACGTTCTCCGGTTTGACGGCTTCCACCGGGTCTTCGCCATCGCGGATCTGGTAGTCGATGCGCCACACGTCGCCGGGCTGCCGGTGCATGAGGATGGTGGAGCCGGGGTTGGACGGCGGGTCGAACCAGGCCAGCCGCTCCACGGGGCGCTTCGTTTTCTGCACGATGTCGACGATGACGTAGCGGCCTTCGTATTGCGTGCCTTCCAGCTGCAGGCCAAGTTGCTCGCGCACGGTGCTCCGGCCGCCGTCGCAGGCGGCAAGGTAGCCGGCCGTCACGGTCTGGATGCCTTGGGGTGTTTCAACGTCCACTTCGACGCCGCCGGCCTGCGGCCGCACCGCCGCCACGCGGCTGGACCAGCGGACGTCAGCCAGCCCCGGCACCGAGGCCGCTGCTTCGTGCGCGAACTGCTCCACGAAATACTGCTGGATGTTGACCATGGGCGCGAAGCGTTGCGTGGCTTCGCTGGGCATCTGGAAGCTCAGCACCTCAACGTCGCGCCAGTAGCTGCGCCCGCCGGTCCACGGCAGGCCTCTCGCGATGAGTGCCCGGTCGGCACCGGCCCAGCCCAGGATTTCCTGTGAACGGCGCGAGATGCAGATGGCGCGGCTGCCGGTGCAGTAGCCCGCATCAGCTTCGATCACGAGGCTGGCGATGCCCTGGCGGGCCAGCAACGCAGCCAGCGTCAGGCCGACGGGGCCGCCGCCGGCTATGAGTACCGGCACGCGCGCCGGTAGCGGGGAAGGATTCGCGGTCACAAATGAAAATGGCGATATGGTTGCTCGCGCAACTATATCGCCACATGGTTGCGTGCGCAACCAGTTGCCGGGAGGCCGTGATTACATGCGCTTGCGCAGCTGGCCGCGGATTTCGCCACCGGGGAACTTGGCGCTGTGGATGTTCACGTACCACAGGCCTGCGGCCAGGTCGCCGTACTGGCCGGGGGTAATGGTCGCTTCGCCCGTGATGGGCTGGGCCGTTACGTTGGCCGCGAAGGGCACGACCACGCCGGCATTGGCACCCGCCACTGCCGGCCCGTGGATGTGGCCGGCGGTGGCCGGGCCGGACAGGCCGGTGTAGGTGACCTTCCATGTGAGCTTGTTGGTGTTCTCGTTGAACATGACTTCGGCGTTGCCGCTGGCCGTGGTAGCGGCCGGCGGTACTTCAGAAGTGCCGCTCAGTGCGGCCTCGAAAACTTCCATCTTCTGCGACGGGCGCATCTGGCCGCAGCCGGAAACAGCCAGGGCGACAAGGCCGGCCGCGAAAGCGGTGCGCAGGATTTTGTGACGGGTGAACATTGGGTGGGCTCCTTGTGCTGTTGTTGGGTTACCCGGCATTTGGGCACGCCAACTCATGGGCGTCTGTAGGACACCCGCTAGACCTCGTCGACGGCACATCGGGGCCGGCCTTGTCCATCAGGTCCTTGTCCGCCGCCGCCTTGTCGTTGCCTTTGGCTGAGCCCTTGCCGGACTGCCCGTCCAGGGTCTTGTTGCCTTCGCCGTCACTGCCGTGACTTTCGTTACTGTCGCGGTCGCTGTTGCCGATGCTGGTCTGGCTCATGGGTGCTCCTTGTGATGGCTTGCTGGCCTGAATCTAGGGCCGGGGCGACGCGCAGGTTGCAGGCGCGCGGGCCGGCACGGTGTAGGCTGGCGCCGTCACCATACGAGGAGCCGCCATGCCCGAATTCACCACCCTGCGCATCGACAAGGATGCCGCCAGCCCGCGCGTCGCCCGCCTGCTGCTCAACCGGCCGGAAAAGCTCAATGCCATCAACGACCAGACGCCTCGCGAGATCCGCGCCGCCGTCGAATGGGCCAATTCCGACGACGAAGTGCATGTGATCGTGGTCGAAGGCGCGGGCAAGGGATTTTGCGGCGGTTACGACCTGACGATGTTCGGCGAGGGCCAGATCGACCACCCCTGCCAGCAGGAAAGCCACCCCTGGGACCCGATGGCCGACTACGCCTTCATGAAGCGCAACACCGAGGACTTCATGAGCCTGTGGAAGAGCGCCAAGCCCACCATCGCCAAGGTGCACGGCTACGCTGCCGCCGGCGGCAGTGACATCGCCCTGTGCT
>CALRME020000427.1:0-3612 GCA_943369045.1 Sphingobacterium thalpophilum | reverse complement strand
TGGAAGCCCTGGTGGCGGGCAACGCCATCGCGCGGCGTTTCGGCACCGACGCGGCAGCGCTTCTGGCGGCGGCCAAGTCAGGCGATGCGCAAGCGCTGGCCACGGTGGATGAGTTGTGCCGCGTGATGGGCCGCACGCTCTACAACCTGGTTGTCACGCTGGACCTGCAGCGCATCAGCCTGGGCGGCAGCGTGTTCTGGCACCACCGCGACTTCCTGCTGCCGCGCCTGGCCGCGCAGGTCGCCGGCAAGCTGCCTGTGCTCACCGCCGGCTTCGAACTGGTGCCCGCCGGCCTGGCCGACCGGGTGGGTGATTACGCGGCGCTGGCGCTGGTGGCCTGAGGAAGTGCCGCTGTCTTCCAGCGCAGCGCCGGCTTTTCCACCAGGTGCCAGGACAGCCCCGCAAAAACCACCGTCACCAACGTGCTGGCAAGAACATAGGACACAAAGCTCACTTCATGCAGGCGCGCATGCGCAAGCGCCTGCTGCACCGGGAAGGCATAAAGGTAGAGCCCGTACGACCAGTCGCCCCAGCGCGAAGGAATCCGGGGCAGCCAGCGGCCATACAGGGCAAGCCAGAGAACGGTGATGCCCAGCCCAAGCTCGAACAGCAGCAATTGCGGCATTCCGCGGGGCAGCAACAGCAACGCCCCCAGGACCAGGGGCGGGCCCATCCATGAGCGCGGCGTGAATCGATGGGCCCAGGCTGCCCAGCAGGCGCCGAGCGCGAACAGAAAGCCCAGCTTGTTCAGGAAGTAGCCCAGGCCGGCGAACTTCGCGGACTGCGCTTCCGGCCTCAGTGCCAGCAGCACGGCCAGCGCCAGCAGCGCCGCCAGCGCCTTGAAGCGCAAGGCCACTGGCACCAGGCTGGCCAGCGCCAGCACGAGATAGCACCTGATCTCATCGGGGAGCGACCAGAGCGAGCCGTTGACTGCGTTGCCAGCGGGGTTGTCCGCGAACACGCCGGGCAGCTGGTACTTGATGCTCCAGCCGGTGGCGGTGCGCAGGTACGACCAGGTGCCGGGGTCTGTGAAGTACTGGGCGAGCGGCAGCGTGGTCACCATCGGGCCCAGGGCCAGGACGCACAGCAGGCAGACCACGATCAGCGCCGGGAAGATGCGCAGCGCCCTGCGGCGCGCGAAGTCGCGCAGGTCGCGGCTGCGCTCGATCGACTGCGCCACCAGGTAGCCGCTGAGCACGAAGAAGATCGACACCCCGACGCCGCCCAGCGTATCGATGCCCAGGGTGCTGGCCAAAGGTTCGTTGGCCGGCCGGCCGCCCAGCGGGTAGCAGTGGCTGAAAAGCACCAGCCATGCGGCCAGCAGGCGCAGGTAGTCGAAGCGGTTGTCGTCGCGGTTCATTGCCCGCCCATAGCCTGGCCGACAGCGACGGTGCGTGCGTTCTGGATCATTTCTCCAATCTTTGGGCCCGTGATGCCCGCCGACTGTGCTTCTGCAGCTATTGAATTTGTAGCAACCGACTGTGCGGCGGCCAGCGCCTGCAACAGGCGCCGACGCTGCGGATAGGGCTTTTCCTGCATGCCGCCGCGCCCGCGCGCATCGCATTCGCAGGCCAGCAAGGCTTGCGCGAACCGCTCCGGCTTGCGGAGGGCATCGCAGCGCTCCAGCAGGCGCACGAGTGCTGCGGCGTTCAGGCTTTCGCTGCGGTGGATGTTGCCGTGCTCGCGCGCCACCACGTCGGCCAGTTCGCGGCAGTCGGTGGGTACGCGCAACCGGTCGCAGACGCCGCGCAACAGGCGCGCACTGCGCTCTTCGTGGCCGATGTGGCGCGGCAGCACGTCGGCCGGCGTCGTGCCCTTGCCCAGGTCGTGCATCAGGCAGGCAAATCGCGTGGCCAGCGGCGCCTCCAGGCGCGCGCTCATGTCCATCACCATCATCAGGTGCACGCCGGTATCGATCTCGGGGTGGTAGTCGGCGCGTTGCGGCACGCCCCAGAGCCGGTCGACTTCCGGCAAGAGCCTTTTCAGGGCACCGCACTCGCGCAGCATTTCGAACATGCGCGACGGCTTTTTCTCCATCAGGCCGCGCGCGATCTCCTGCCAGACCCGCTCGGCTACCAGTGCGTCCGCCTCACCGTCCTCGACCATGGCACGCATCAGGTCCAGCGTTTCGGGCGCGAGGCTGAAGTCGTCGAAGCGGGCGGCGAAACGGGCCACGCGCAGGATGCGCACCGGGTCTTCGCGGAAGGCATCGGTCACATGGCGCAGCACGCGGCGCTTGAGGTCGGCCTGGCCGTTGTACGGGTCGATCAATGCGCCATGGCTGTCCTTGGCGATGGCGTTGATGGTCAGGTCGCGCCGCGCCAGGTCCTGCTCCAGGGTCACGTCCGGGTCGGCATGGACCACGAAGCCCTGGTAGCCGCGGCCGCTCTTGCGCTCGGTGCGGGCCAGCGCGTATTCCTCGCGGGTCTCGGGGTGCAGGAAGACCGGGAAGTCGCGGCCCACGGGCAGGTAGCCGGCGGCGGTCATCGCCTCGGGTGTGGCGCCGACCACCACCCAGTCGTGGTCGTTCACGGGCAGGCCCAGCAAGGCATCGCGCACCGCACCACCGACCATGTAGGTTTCCATGGCGGCAAGTGTAGTCAACCCTTCTGCAGCGCCTCCCAGACGGCGCGCGCGCGATCTTCCGTGCCGGCAGGCGCCCGCGGCAGCGGCAGGCGGCATTCACCCGCCGGCTGGTCCAGCGTGCGCAGCATGGCCTTGATAGCCATCGGGAACACGCATTCGTCGCTGTTGATGAAGGCGAACGAAGCCTGCAGGCGCGCGTTGATGGCGCGGGCCCGACCCACGTCGCCGCGCCCGAAAGCGGCAATCATTTCGCCGAACTGCGGGCCGGTCCAGTGCGTGCTGGTGCCAACCACCCCGCAGGCGCCCACGGCCAGTAGCGGCAGGGTGAACGGGTCGTCGCCGGAGTACAGGTCGAAGTGTCCGCCGGCCTCGGCCACCAGCACGGCGGCGGCAGCCGGGTCGCCGGTTGCGTCCTTGAAGGCCACGATGTTGGGCACTTCCCGGAACAGGCGCAGCAGCACGTCCTTCGCCACACGGCGCCCGGTGCGGATGGGCACGTCGTAGAGCATCACCGGCAATTCAGTGGCCGCGGCGATGGCGCGAAAGTGCGCCTCGATGCCGGCCTGCGGCGGGCGGTTGTAGTAGGGGCCCACCACGATCACGCCGTCGGCGCCCAAGTCTTTGGCCTTCTGGGTGAGCGCAATGCTGTGCAGCGTGTCGTTGCTGGCGGTGCCTGCGAGAACGGGGATGGTCACGGCCTGCGCGACGGCGCGCACCAGGTCGCAGCGCTCGTCATCGGTCAGCGTCGAAGCTTCGCCGGTGGTGGCGGCAAGCACCAGGCCGTCGCTGCCGTGCGCGGCCAGCCAGCGGGCCAGGCGGATTGCGGCGACGATGTCCAGTGCGCCCGACGCGTCAAAAGGCGTAACCATCGCGGTGAGCACCGCACCCCAACGCCCGGGCCGCGTCGCAATCGCAGGCTCGCCGGTACTCATCGCGCAGTTCGGTAGGGCTCATCGAAGTCGATGAATTCCTTTTCAGCCAGCGCTTCGTCAATCCAGGCTTTGGTGCCGGGCAGGGCGCAGACGC
>CALRME020000426.1:0-3612 GCA_943369045.1 Sphingobacterium thalpophilum | reverse complement strand
CAGGCGCGCCAGCGAGTGCATGGTGAGCTCATGGGCGGTTTCGGGGTCGAGCCCAAAAAGGAAGGGGCGGGCGAGGGCGTAAGGCAGCAGCGACATTGGATAATTCCGTGAACTTCAACGGATTTTCCCAGATGACCCAGGACGAACTCAAAACCCTAGTTGGCCAGGCGGCCCTTGCCTACGTGGTGCCCGGCGAAATCGTCGGTGTCGGCACCGGCTCTACGGTCAACAAATTCATCGACGCGCTGGCCACGCTGAAGGACCAGATCAAGGGGGCGGTTTCCAGCTCCGTCGCCTCCACCGGGCGGCTGCGGGCGCTGGGCATTACGGTGTTCGACAGCAACGACGTGCAGGAGCTGTCGGTCTACATCGACGGCGCCGACGAGATCGACGGCAAGGGCTACATGGTCAAGGGCGGCGGCGCGGCGCTCACGCGCGAGAAGATCGTGGCGGCCCAGTCGCGCCAGTTCGTCTGTATCGCCGATGAGTCCAAGAAGGTGGCGGTGTTGGGCGCCTTCCCGCTGCCGGTGGAAATCATCCCCATGGCCACGCAGCGCCTGGTGCGTCAGTTCGCCGCGCGCGGCGGCAAGGCGGTGGTGCGGCTCAAGGACGGCCAGCCGCTGGTCACGGACAACGGCCAGCACATCCTGGACGTGACGGGCCTGCAGATCAGCGATCCGCTGGGTTTTGAGACCGAGGTGAGCCAGTGGCCCGGTGTGGTGACGGTGGGGGTGTTCGCCCACCAGAAGGCCAACGTGTGCCTTCTGGGCACGGCCGGCGGCGTCCAGACGCTGACCTACTGAGGCGGCTCTAGAACCGGATGCCGGCCGGGTTGGACGGCGCTTCGGCAGCTGGTGGCGGCGCCAGAGGCGCGATGGGCGTGTCTGCAGGTGCCGGGGCAGCGGCCACTGGCTGTGGTTGTACTGCGATCAGCGGCGTGGCGGCCGCCTGGCGGAAGCCCGGGGGCAGCGCGGAAGTCTTGGGATAGCCGGCCGCGTCGAGGAAGGACGTCCATTCTGTCTCGGAATAGCCCTTGAGCTGCTGCCCGCCGATGGTCAGGGTGGGCAGCGAAGGCGCGCCACCACTGAGGCGCTGCAGGGCCTCGATATCGCTGTTGGTATTGACCGTCTTCTCGGTGAAGGGGATGCCCCGGGCCGAAAGGAAAGCGCGCCCGCCGCCGCAAGGGCCGCAGTTGTTGCCGGTGTACAGCGTGACGGGGAACTTGGCCGCCACCTGGCGCAGCTCGAAGGGGAGCGAGCCGCCGCCTGCCGCACCAGCGGCCGGCAAGGCCACGGTGGGAGCGGGCCGGGTATTGGCCTTGGCGCTTGCGTCCTGCGGTGGCTTGTCTGAAAAAGTCACGCGGCCGTCCGGCCCCACGATACGGTAGACCTGCTGGGCCGAAACGGGGGTGGACAACACCATCGCCGACACCAGGGCCGCGAGGGCAGTGGCAAGGAAAGGGTGGGCATGTCGCTTCTGGGTCATTTCCGTTCAATCTCCACGAATACAGTCCAACGAACCTTGTGTTGTATCAGGCCATGCCCTGGTGGCGCAACAGCGCATCCAGTGAAGGCTCACGGCCCCGGAAGGCCTTGAACGACTCCATTGCCGGACGGCTGCCGCCCGATTCGAGGATGGCCTGGCGGTATTTTCGCCCGGTTTCCACACTGGGCGAACCGTCTTTACCCGCAGTCTCCTCAAACGCGGCATAAGCGTCGGCCGAGAGCACCTCGGCCCACTTGTAACTGTAGTAACCGGCAGCATAGCCGCCCGCGAAGATGTGGCTGAAAGTATGCGCGGTGCGGCTCCAGGCCGGGGGCTGGATCACCGAGACCTCGGCCCGCACCTGGTTGAGCAGCGGCATGATGTCTTCTTGCGGGTCGTGCGAGGTGTGCAGAAGCATGTCGAACAGGGCGAACTCGATCTGGCGCAATGTGGCCAGGCCGCTCTGGAAGTTCTTGCCGGCCAGCATCTTGTCGAACAGGGCCCTTGGCAGCGGCTCGCCCGTGTCCACGTGGGCCGTCATGTGCCTGAGCACATCCCATTCCCAGCAGAAGTTCTCCATGAACTGGCTGGGCAGCTCCACCGCGTCCCACTCGACACCGCTGATGCCCGAGACGTCGCGCTCATTGACCTGCGTGAGCATGTGCTGCAGGCCATGGCCGAATTCGTGGAACAGAGTGGTCACGTCGTCATGCGTCAACAGGGCCGGCTTGCCATCCACGCCGTCGGCGAAGTTGCACACCAGGTGCGCCACCGGCGTCTGCAGATGGCCGTTGTCCGGGCGCAGCCAGCGGGCGCGCACGTCGTCCATCCAGGCGCCGCCACGCTTGCCGGTACGGGCGGGCTGGTCCAGGTAGAACTGGCCCAGCGTCGCGCCATTGCGTTCGATACGGTAGAACTGGACCGCGGGGTTCCACACCGGAGCCTCGTCGCGGCGGATTTCCACTTCGAACAGTGTCTCCACGATCTTGAACAGTCCGGCCAGCACCTTGGGCGCGGTGAAGTACTGCTTGACCTCCTGCTCGCTGAAGGAATAGCGCGCTTCCTTGAGTTTTTCGCCGATGTACGACCAGTCCCAGGGCTGCGGGTCAGCCAGCTTGAGGTTTTCGGCCGCGAAGGCGCGCATGTCGGCCACGTCTTTCTGGCCGTAAGGCCTGGCCTTGGCTGCCAGGTCGCGCAGGAACTTGATCACCTGGTCGGGCGAGCTCGCCATCTTGGTGACCACCGACACTTCGGCGAAGTTGCTGTAGCCCAGCAACTGGGCTTCTTCGCGGCGCAGGGAAAGGATTTCGCGAATGAGGCCGGTGTTGTCGAGTTTGCGGGTTTCCTCGGGCGACTGGTCGCTGGCACGGGTCACGTAAGCGCGGTAGACCTTCTCGCGCAGCGCGCTGCTGTGGGCGAACTGCATCACCGGCAGGTAGCTGGGCATCTTGAGCGTCAGCTTGTAGCCTTCGCGGCCGTCGGCCTGGGCGGCGGCACGCGCGGCCTGAACCACGTCGGAGGGCACGCCCGGCAACTCGTCTTCGGTGGCGAAGTACGACCAGGCTTCGGTCGCGTCCAGCGCGTTCTCGCTGAACTTCTGGCTGGCCTCGGCCTGCTTTTCCTGGATCTGGGCGAAACGGTCCCGGGCTTCTCCCTGCAGTTCCGCCCCCGACAGGACGAAGTTACGCACGGCATTCTTGTGCGCCTGCCGCTGCTCGGCGTTGAGCGATGCCGGGTCGATCGCCTTGTACTTGGCGTACAGGCGCTCGTCGGCGCCCAGGCGGGTCCAGAACTCGGTCACGCGCGGCAAGGCTTCGTTGTACGCGGCGCGCAGCTCCGGCGTGTCGGCCACGCTGTTGAGGTGGCTCACCACGCCCCATGCGCGACCCAGCCGCTCCGTCGCGATGTCCAGCACGCGGGCAATTTGCGCCCATTGCGCGGGAAATTCAGGGGCGGTGACAGTTTCCAGGGCCGTATTGGCCTCCGCCATCAGCGAATCCATGGCCGGCGCCACGTGGGCAGGAAGCACCTGGTCGAACAGGGGAAGGTCGTTGAAGTCGAGGAGGGGATTGCTCATGTTCCCCATTTTGCGGCAGGCGCGCTGGTTTCAACCGGCTGCGCGCCATT
>CALRME020000425.1:0-3616 GCA_943369045.1 Sphingobacterium thalpophilum | reverse complement strand
CGCCAGGAAGGTGTAGGGGTACATGGCGTCGAAGCCCTTTTCCTGGCGCACCTGCAACCAGTCTTCCAGCGTGTCCATGCGTGCCAACGGCGCCAGCCCACGGTCATCGCGTGCCACGCGCACGCGCCGGGCCATGTCGGTGCGCGCATCGGCTAGCGGCGTCAAACCCAGCTCGGCGGTCACGCGAAAGGCAATCCATTCGGCAAAGCCCTCAGTCAGCCACTGGTAGCGGTTGATGGAGCGGTGGTTCGACATCTCCAGCTGCGAGACGTGCGACATCTCATGGGCGAGTGTGACCATGCGGCGCGGCCAGTCGTCGCCGGCAATGGCGGTTTCGTTGACCATCACGCGCCGGTTGGCCACGCCAGCCTTGGCGAATGCGGAAGTAGCGTAGGCCGTTTCGGGCTTGAGCCTCATGTGCCGGACCAGGGCCGTTTCGAACTGCGTGCGCAGCGGATAAACCTCCATCACATAGGCCGAAGGCATTGGCAGCTCAAGCTTGCGCGTGAGCACAAAGACGATGGCCTGTGCGGCGGAAGAGAAGTCCTTGACCTGGCCCATGTCCACCGACTGCGCGGCAGGGTCAGGGCCGATGGCGATGCGCTGAGGGGTGATGCCGCAACCGCAGGCCAGCAGCGCGACCATCCCCAGCAAAACGGCGGTTCGGACAGGTTGTATGGGCCGGACCACCTCAGGCCTCCCGCGCGTAGCTCACTGTCAGCATTTCCCACTGGTGGCCGTCGGGCTCGTTCCAGTAGATGCCCTTGCCGCCGAAATCGGTGCTGACCTTGTTGTCCACCGGTCCGCGAACTGAACTGCGGTACGCAATGCCTGCCGCCTTGATGCGCCCGAGGATGGAGTCGAACTCCTGCGCACTGACGCGAAAGCAGAAATGGTAGATGGGGAAATCTTCACCGGTGTCCTGGAAGTCCAGTGTCAGGCCCTCGTTGACGAACACCGGCGAGAACGGTCCCAGGGCCGTTTCCGACCATGGCACGCCCAGCAGTTCAGCCAGCTGCCTGGCGGCAGCGACCTGGTTGCGCGACGGGACGATGGCATGGTCGAGCTCGATCGCCATGGCGCTTACTGGTTGATTTCGGGTTCGACCAGTTGGGCCAGCAACACCAGCGATTCCTGCCAGCCCAGGTAGCAGGCCTCGGCCGGGATGACTTCGGGGATGCCTTCCTGGACGATGTTCATCTCGACACCGCAAAACACCGCCCGTAGCGTAACAGTGGTCTGCATCACTCCCGGCAGGTTGGGGTCGTCGAACGTGGCCGTGTAGCGGATTTTCTCGTTGGGCACCAGTTCCAGGTAATCGCCACCGAACGAATGGCTGCCGCCGGTGGTGAAGTTGGTGAACGACATGCGGTAGCTGCCGCCCACCTTGGCGTCCATCTGGTGGACCTTGCCGGTGAAACCAAAGGGCGGCAGCCACTTGCTCATGGCATCAGCGTTGAGGAAGGCGCGGTAGACCCGGTCGGGTGTGGACTTGAGGACGCGGTGGAAACGGACGGTACCGGTGGTCATGGTGAATCCTTCAATGGGAGGCAGAGGATGGCCCTCTGGATACACGACGGATGACGATAGCCGAAATCGACAACAGGCAGGTTGTCAACGCCTCACAAAGTACGGCACAGCCGAAAGCACCACGCCAACCAGGACCAGCAGCGTGGTGTTGGGGACGAAGTACGGAAAGACCATCAGGGCCAGGCCACATAGCAGCGGAACCATGGCCTTCTGCTTCTTGCCATACGTGAAGTAGCCCAGGCCAATCGCCCCGAACAGCACGCTCCAGAGAATCAGGGACGTGCTCATGAGGCCCGCCGGTCAGGCTGCGCCGGGCGGTGTGTAGCCATCGGGATGCTGCGGCAGCTCATCGTCGATGGTCCACCAGCTGCATTTGGACCCCGTGTAGGCGTGCCACGCAGGCAGCGCGTCTACCGGCTCGTCGAGCAGCCCCGCGCGCAGCCGGAGCACGCCGGGAAGCGAATTCCGCCGGCTGTAGACCGGTGAGCCGCAACGGCCGCAGAACACACGCTCCTTGCCGGGCGAAGACTCATAGACCTTCAGGGACTGTTCACCGCGCAGCAGGTGGAAAGCCGAGGCATCCACAGGTATGACCGCGGCGAAGGCACCGCCCTGCGCCTTGCGGCACTGCCCGCAGTAACAGACCTGGATGGGCTCGAGCGCCACCTCGACGTGAAAGCTGACGTCGCCGCAGAGGCAGCTGCCTGTTGTGTGTTTCATGATGCCTGGGCCCGCTCGCCGGCCCGGATGGCGGCCGGCACTTCGAACCAGAACGACGGCGGCAGGATGTGGGACCGGATGAGCCAGGCGTAGAAGTCCTGCCTGGAGATGAATTTGTCGCAAAGCAGCTGCGGCTCGGGCGCTGCCGCGCGCTCCACCACGCCGGTCAAATGCGCCAGGGCAGCTGTGCGTATGAAGATGGGCAGGTCACCCTGCCGGGCGACGTACCCGACGATGGGTGTGCCGCGCAGCTCGAAAGTGCCGACATCTGCCCAGCGCGGGTCCACGCTCTGCACGCGCAGGCCCTCGCGCAGCACCCCCTTGGCCAGCACGCGCGCAACGATGTACTCGTGCTCCAGGCGCTCCCGCGCCCACTGCGTGACGACTTCCCAGAAGCGGTAGCTTTCAACATGGCGCGACAGTGTCATCTTCGTTCCTCCAGCCGGCTCTGGACATTGGCTGCTCCCCGCCTGCAGTCTATCTCGATCGGCAGCGCTGCCTGCCACCGGAACGAGAGGTACAAGCAGCCCATGCAATCCCGGTGCGCCTTGCGGGCCATTTCCGGCCTGCAAGCCGCATGGATGCTGCTTAACGGGCCACAGCCACCGCAGGCGCACGGTTGGGCTGCGCGGGTGCCGTAGCCTGCTGCAGCACGGCGCCGCAGTCGGCATCCTTGCCGGGCCCGGTCTCTATCGTTGCGGCCAGGGCCAGCAGAGGGTTGATGGCCGCCAGCGCCAGGGCGGCTCCGGCACGCGCAATCAGGGGCCCCTTGTCCGGGCCGGCCGTCGGTGCGTTGAACGTGCCCGCGATGTGCAGCGGCGAGCGCAGGCTCAGGATGCTGCTGTCCTTGGGCTTGGGCTTGAGGTGGAGGTCAAGCGTCTCGCCGGCCAGGCTCACGGTGCCGCTGCCGTTGATCACCGTGTCCACCGTGTCGAGCAGCAGCACGCGGCTGGTCATCACGCCCTGCTTCACGTCGAAGGCGGTTGCGGCACAGCGCAGTTCGATGATCTGGTCGCCCCGGACCAGGAACTTGATGATCTCGCCGCCGTCCAGCCCCATGAATTCCAGCAGGATGTTGCTGATCTGCCCCTTGCCCATCAGCAGCGCCACGTCTCCCGATGCCGTGCCCAGCATCTTCGCGGCGGAGTTGCCGCGGCCCTTCAGGTCGATGTTGCCGGTCAGCTTGCCGAAGCTGCTCTTGGTCGATTCAATGGTGGGGAACAACTTGTTCAACTCCAGCGAACGCGCATCGAGTTGCGTCTGCACCGTCGCCGGGTTGGTGTTGCCATCGATCAGCAGCACGCCCTTGAGCGAGCCGCCCGCCACGCCCAGGTCCAGCGGCGCCAGGTTGAGCTTGCCGTTGTCC
>CALRME020000424.1:0-3634 GCA_943369045.1 Sphingobacterium thalpophilum | reverse complement strand
CCCAGAGCTTGACCGGGATGTCGCGCTTGTTTTCGAGCAGCTTGGACGCCGCGCGGAAATGGCCGATGTTGGTCATGCAGGAACCGATGAACACCTCGTCGATCTTTGCGCCGGCCACTTCGGCCAGCGTCTTCACGTCGTCCGGGTCGTTCGGGCAGGCCACGATGGGCTCGTGCACGTCGGCCAGGTCGATTTCGATCACGGCGGCGTAGTCGGCATCGGCGTCGCCGGCCAGCAGCTGCGGGTCCTTGAGCCAGGCTTCCTGCGCGGCGATGCGGCGTGCCAGGGTGCGGCCGTCTGCGTAGCCGTTGGCGATCATCCAGCGCATCAGCGTGATGTTGCTGTTGACGTACTCGATGATCGGCTCCTTGTTCAGGTGCACCGTGCAGCCGGCGGCAGAGCGCTCTGCGGACGCGTCGGACAGCTCGAAAGCCTGTTCCACCTTCAGGTCCGGCAGGCCTTCGATTTCCAGGATGCGGCCCGAGAAGATGTTCTTCTTGCCCTTCTTTTCCACCGTCAGCAGGCCGGCCTTGATGGCGTACAGCGGGATGGCATTGACCAGGTCGCGCAGCGTGACGCCGGGCTGCATCTTGCCCTTGAAGCGCACCAGCACCGACTCGGGCATGTCCAGCGGCATCACGCCGGTGGCAGCGGCGAAAGCCACCAGGCCGGAACCGGCCGGGAAGGAAATGCCGATGGGGAAGCGGGTGTGGCTGTCACCACCGGTGCCCACGGTGTCGGGCAGCAGCAGGCGGTTCAGCCAGCTGTGGATCACGCCGTCGCCGGGGCGCAGCGAAACACCGCCACGGGTGCTGATGAAGTCGGGCAACTCGTGGTGCATCTTCACGTCCACGGGCTTCGGGTAGGCGGCCGTGTGGCAGAACGACTGCATCACCAGGTCGGCCGAGAAGCCCAGGCAGGCCAGGTCTTTCAGTTCGTCGCGCGTCATCGGGCCGGTGGTGTCCTGCGAACCCACGGAAGTCATCTTCGGCTCGCAATACGTGCCGGGGCGAACGCCCGTGCCTTCGGGCAGGCCGCAGGCGCGTCCAACCATCTTCTGGGCCAGCGAGTAGCCCTTCTTGGTGTCAAACGGCGCGGTGGGCAGGCGGAACAGCGTGGAAGGTGGCAGGCCCAGGGCCTCGCGCGCCTTGGCCGTCAGGCCACGGCCAACGATCAGCGGAATCCGGCCGCCGGCGCGCACTTCGTCAAACAGCACCTCGCTCTTGACCTTGAACTCCGCGATCACCTCGCCGTTCTTCAGGGCCTTGCCTTCGTAGGGACGCAGCTCGACTTCGTCGCCCATCTCCATCTTGCTCACGTCGAGCTCGATCGGCAGCGCGCCCGCGTCTTCCATGGTGTTGTAGAAGATCGGGGCAATCTTGCTGCCCAGGCAGACGCCGCCAAAGCGCTTGTTCGGCACAAACGGGATGTCCTGGCCGGTGAACCACAGCACCGAGTTGGTGGCCGACTTGCGGCTGGAACCCGTGCCGACCACGTCGCCTGCGTACGCCACGATGTTGCCCTTGGCGCGCAGCTCCTCGATGAACTTCACCGGGCCGCGCTTGCCCTCGTCCTCGGGCGTGATGCCCGGGCGCGGGTTCTTGTGCATGGCCAGCGCATGCAACGGGATGTCGGGGCGGCTCCAGGCGTCGGGCGCGGGCGACAGGTCGTCGGTGTTGATTTCACCGGCCACCTTGAAGATGCTGACCTTGATGCTTTGCGGCACTTCGGGGCGGCTGGTAAACCACTCGGCGTCGGCCCAGCTTTGCAGCACGGCCTTGGCATTGGCATTGCCCTTGTCGGCCTTTTCCTTGACGTCGTGGAACTGGTCGAACATCAGCAGCGTCTTCTTCAGGCCTTCGGCGGCAATGCCGCCCACCAGTTCGTCGTCGAGCAGGTCGACCAGCGGGCCGATGTTGTAGCCGCCCAGCATGGTGCCCAGCAGCTCGGTGGCCTTTTCGCGGCTGATGATCATGCACTTCTCGGTGCCGTGGGCCACGGCGGCCAGGTAGCTGGCCTTGACCTTGGCCGCGTCGTCAACGCCGGCCGGCACGCGGTGCGTGATCAGGTTCAGGAGGAAGTCCGCTTCGCCTGTGGACGGCGTCTTGAGCAGCTCGATGAGCTCGCCGGTCTGCTTGGCCGACAGCGGCAGCGGCGGGATGCCGAGCGCGGCGCGTTCGGCGACGTGGGTCACATAGGCTTGCAACATGGTTTTCTCTCCGTTCAGTTCTCAGTGGGTATCAAAAAAATCAGTCCGGCCGACGGTCAATTCGGACCTGTGGGCGAAGTCGACGTGGACTTCGGGCCGGTGGGCAGGGGTTCAAGCAAGCTTGGTGCCGGGTTCTTCTTGAGCTGCTCGGCAACGGTAAGTTGAGCCGGGCTCTGGCATTCGTCGGCCAGGCGCAGGCCCAGCTTCTGGCTCATGAGCATGGATTTGTTGCCCAGCTGGATCCAGACGGCGCCCTTCTTCTGGTCTTCCAGGCGGATGGCGCCGGTGCGGCTTTCCACCGGGTGCATCATGAAACGGTCGCGGCCGTGCTGTACGCGAAACAGGCCTTCGCGCTTGAGCGGCGTGATGGTCACAGACGCGCCCAATTCGCAGGGCAAAGAGCCGACGTGGACCCGTTTGGCGACCTCAAGCTCGGCGGGGCTGACCGAGATGTCCGGGTCATCGTCAATCGGCGTCACTTCTTCAACGGCCTTCTGCGCGGACGGGGCGAGCTTGGTCGCGGGCTTGGTGGCGGGCTTTGCCGGGGCCGCCGGCTTGGGTGCCGGGGTCTGGGCCAGTGCCAGCGCGGGTGCGAACGTGATCAGAAGGCTGAGGGTGAGGGCTTTCATGCTGCGTGTGTCTCCATGGGGTTTCTAGTGACGCGGGGCGGTGTCGAACCAGCCCTGCACTTCCTTGGGCAGCGCTCTCCCGGTGCGGTGCGCCCTCTCGAGCACCTGCCAGAAGTAACGGTAACTTGCCCTGTCATGCAGCTGGCCGCCAACGCCGATGGGAGCCCATCCGGCTGCGGCGGCCGCCACAATTATTTCGGTCGCGGTGTCCACGTCCTGCACGCTGGGGGCGAAAGCCTCCAGGATCGGGCGGATCTGCGCAGGGTGGATGCTCCACATGCGGGTGAAGCCAAATTCGCGCGCGGCGCGCTGCGCTGCGGCCTGCAGGGCCTGCGTGTCGCTGAATTCGGTGACCACGCCATGCGAGGGCACCTTGCCATGGGCATGGGCGGCCGAGGCAATTTCCAGCTTGGCCCGCACCACCAGCGGGTGCGTGAACTGGCCCTGGACCCCCATGCCTTCGGACGGGATGGCACCGCCATGGGCCGAGACGAAGTCCATCAGGCCGAAGCTGAGCGACTGCACGCGCGGATGGGCGGCGATGTCGAAGGCGCGGTGCACGGCGGCGGGCGACTCGATCAGCACCTGCAGCGGCAGGTGGGCGCCGCCGGCGGCGTCGATAGCCGCCACGGCTGTTGCCACGTCCTGAGCCGATTCCACCTTGGGCACCATCACGTGCGCCAGCTTTTTGCCGGCCTTGCCCACAATGGTGGCGATGTCCTGGCTGAAAGAGGGATGGTCCACCGGATGCACGCGCACTGCGACGCGGGCTTTCTCGCCCGCCAGCGTGGCCAGG
>CALRME020000423.1:0-3635 GCA_943369045.1 Sphingobacterium thalpophilum | reverse complement strand
CAAAGCCGGTGCGGCCGGTCCAGTTGTCTTCGGGCAGGGCGTTGGAAATGACGGGCACGTACTTCAGGTTGGGCATCTCGGCCAGCCTGGCCTTGACCCAGTCGTCCAGGTACAGGTCATCCGGGCGGCGGCCGCCCCAGTACAGCGTGGCCGGGCGCGTCACGCCCTTGTGCTGCATGTGCTCGATGACGGCCTTGATGGGCGCAAAGCCCGTGCCCGATGCCAGCAGCACCATGGGCTTGGCCGAATCCTCGCGCAGGAAGAAGCTGCCGTACGGGCCTTCCACGCGCAGGATTTCCTTTTCCTTCATCACGTTGAACACGTGGTCGGTGAACTTGCCGCCGGGCATGTGGCGGATGTGCAGTTCGATGGCCGGGCCCACCGGCGGCGTGGCGTCGGACTTGACCAGGGTGTGCGGCGCGTTGGCCATGGAGTAGCTGCGGCGAGCGCCGTCGCGCAGGATGAATTCCACGTACTGACCAGCGTGGTAGCGCATGGTGTCGTTGGCCGGCAGCTGTAGCTTGAGCACCACGACGTCGTGCGACTTCTTTTCGATCGAGCTCACCCGCGACGGCATCTTCTTGATCGGAAAGGCGCTCTCGTCGGTCACCTGGCGCGATTCGAGCACCAGGTCGGTCTGCGGCACGCCGCAGCAGGTCAGGATGTAGCCGGCCGCTTCTTCCTCAGGCGACAGGGCCTTGCTCTGGTGGGTGCCATGCACGACGGTGCCTTCGAGCTTCTTGCACTTGCAGGAGCCGCAGGCGCCGTCCTTGCAGCCGTAGGGCAGGCCAATGCCCTGGCGGATGGCAGCGGCCAGGATGGCTTCTTCGGGATTGGCCGCAAACGAGCGCCCACTGGGCAGCACGGTGACCTTGAACTGGCCCGGGGAAGGCACGGAATTCGTCATGTTTGGCTCGCCATGTTTTATGTATCCTCGGGCTCTGTTGTTTAGCTGACTCCCCAATTTTGCCCTCAAACCAGAACCCCCTCGGCGCGCTGCCCGCGCGCTTTCGCCGGGAGCGCGTGCTGATCGTGGGCTGCGGCGACGTCGGCATGCGGGCCGCGCGCGGCCTTTCGGGTCGTGTTCGCCTGATGGCCCTGACCTCCACCGCCGGCCGCAAGGCAGAGCTTCGCAGCGCCGGCATCACGCCTTTGGCCGGCAACCTGGACAAGCCCGAAACGCTGGCCCGGCTGGCCGGCCTGGCCACCCGCGTGATCCACCTGGCGCCGCCGCCCGGTGAAGGCCAGCTGCAGTGGTGGCGCGACGGCCGCACCCAGGCGCTGCTGCGCGCCCTGCGCCTGAGGTCAGCGCCCGCTTCGCTGGTTTACGGCTCCACCAGCGGCGTCTACGGCGACTGCGCCGGCGCGCTGGTGGACGAAACCCGCGCCCCCAACCCGCTCACGCCGCGCGCCCAGCGCCGCGTGGACGCCGAGCGCCTGGTGCGCCACCACGGCCGCGCCACCGGCGTGCGCGCCGCCATCCTGCGCATCCCGGGCATCTACGCCCCCGACCGGCAGGGCGGCACGCCGCGCGAGCGCCTGGGCAAGCGCACGCCCGTGCTGCAGGCGCAGGACGACGTCTACACCAACCACATTCACGCCGACGACCTGGCCCGCGCCTGCCTGGCCGCCCTGTGGCGCGGCAAGCCGCTGCGCATCGTCAACGCCAGCGACGACACCGAGCTGAAGATGGGCGACTACTTCGACCTGGCGGCCGACCTGTACGGCCTGCCGCGCCCGCCGCGCGTGGCGCGCAGCACGGCCAAAGACGAACTGCCGCTGATGCTCCTGAGCTTCATGGGTGAATCGCGGCGGCTGGACAACGCTCGGCTCAAGACGGAACTGCGGGTGAAGCTGCGCTACCCGACGGTGAAAACCGGTTTGCTGCCCAAGGCGCAGCGGTAACAATCGAGCCATGTCCCAGCCTGCCCGCACCCCCCAGTACCAGTCCTTCCCCGACGCGCCCGGCGATTCGCAATCGCTGGCCAAGCTCAAGGCGCTGCGCCTGCCGGTGCTGGTGGACCAGCGCTTCCTGGACCTGGGCTGCAACGAAGGCTTTTTCTGCGCCTATGCCCGCTACGCCGGCGCCGCGCAGGTGGTGGGGCTGGATGCCTCGGCCGACTACATCGAGCGGGCGCGCCGCCGCATTGCCGGCGTGGAATTCCTGCACCAGAGCTGGGACACGCTGCCCGCCGGCCCGTTTGACGTGGTGCTGCTGGCGTCGGCCCTGCACTACGCCAGCGACCAGCCGGCGCTGATCGAGCGCGCGATGGGCGTGCTCAGCCCCAACGGCACGCTGGTGCTGGAGCTGGGCGTGGCGGCCGGCAACGAATCGGCCTGGGTCGAGGTGGCCCGCGGCTCCGACAAGCGCCTGTTTGCCACCTGGCCCAAGCTGCGCGAGGTGCTGGCCCCGTACGCGTGGAAGCTGGTGTCTGAAAGCACGCTGCAAAAAGGCGACCCTACACCGCGCTACGTGCTGCACATCAACCCCCGCAAGCCGGTGGCCTACCTGCTGATGAAGCCCGGCGGCTATGGCAAGTCCAGCATTTGCCGCGAACTGTTTGCACCGGCCGGCGTGCCCGTGGTGTCGGGCGACGCCTGCATGAAAGGCATGGCCGAAGGCCGCATCAGCGCCGACCCGGCCCTGCTGGCGGTGGTGGCAAGCAACTTCTCGAAAGAGACCATAGACGACACCATGCGGGCCGTGCTGGCGGCCAACCTGGTGCCGGCCCTGGCACAGGTGTGGCTGGAACAGGCCAAGGGCCAGACGTTCGCGCTGGACGCGTCGCTGCGGGTGGAGCACCACGCCTTTGTGGTGGACTTCTTCAAGTCCCACGGCTTCATGGTGGTGACGCTGGACTGGGAGCGCCCGGCCGGCCCGCTGCAGCGCATCCCCATCGTCAACGACCTGGCCGACAGCTTTTTCGCAATGATGCAGGCTGGCGAGGACGGCCCCCCATCCCCATCCGAGGACACATTCACCCTCAGGCCCTACATGCCCTTTACCGGCACGCTGGGCGCCGTCACGCAGCTGCGCGTGAACACCCAGCAGTTTGAAGTGAGCGGCTGGGCCGTGCATCAAAGCGGCCGCATGCCGGCCGTGATCGAGATCCAGGTGGGCGACAGCCGCACCGCGGTGACATCGTTTGTGCGCGAAGTGCGCCCACAGGTGCAAAGCCGGCTGAAGCTGCCGCACCCGCTGTATGGCTTCCGGATCTGCCTGCCCATGCCGCCCGGCGTGCAGCCCGCGCAAGTGCGCGATCTGGTTCAGGTCAGGGGCGGCAATGATGTGGACAGCCTGAGCCAGCCCTTTCTGGCAGACCCCATCAGGCCCAAAGCCTGAAAACTGCCGTTTTGGCCCAAGCACTATCCATGCGGCCTGCAGGCCGAAAATGGCCCGCAAGCCGCGCCAATACTGCTTAGG
This sequence comes from Sphingobacterium thalpophilum, assembly GCA_943369045.1. GTDB lineage: Bacteria > Pseudomonadota > Gammaproteobacteria > Burkholderiales > Burkholderiaceae_C > Ramlibacter. The sequence continues at coordinate 211 of CALRME020000423.1, read as the reverse complement.
GCTGCGCGCGCGGCAGGCGCTTGATGTAGTCCACCACCTGCCCGGCGCAGTCGGCCACCGTGCGGTTTGAGGTGTCGATCACCAGTTCGGCGCTGGGTGGCGGCTCGTAAGGGGCTGAAATGCCGGTGAACTCGGCAATCTGCCCGGCACGGGCCAGCTTGTACAGGCCCTTGGGGTCGCGCTGCTCGCAGGCGGCCAGCGGCGTGCTGAT
>CALRME020000422.1:0-3636 GCA_943369045.1 Sphingobacterium thalpophilum | reverse complement strand
TCTTCAGCGCGTCAATGTCTTGCTTCATCCGGTCAGTTCAGGGTGCCAAAGTTGGTGTGGCCCGTGCGCGCCAGGCTCTGCGCGTCGAGCACGGACATGGCGATTTCAAACAGGGCCTGCACATCGTTGCGCTTGCGCTCGATGTCGATGATCAGCTTGCGCGGCGGCTCGCCGCGGGTCTGGGCGTATTCGAGCATGGCGGCCACGAGTGCCTGTTCCTGCTCATGAAGCTGTTGCTGCGCAGCCTGCCATACGGCAAGGACTTCGGTTGAAGATGAATGCGTACCGGACATCGTTCACCTCTTTGGTCGATCAGCCTTGTTGAAGCGCGATTCTAGAGCGCCGCTGCGTTACGAGAGGTTTCTTCGTGGGCGTCCGGGCTGGCGGCCACCGATCCCGCGGCCATTCCGCCCACGCCCACGCCTGCACCGCCCGCACCAGCACCGCCACCGCCGCCTTTGCCGGCGCCCGCCGCGCCGGCCTGGCCTTTGCCCTTGCCCTGGGAGGAGCCGGGACGCGCCGGTCCCTGCGGGGGAACATCCAGCTGCGCCAACGGCTCGAGGTCGAGCGCCTCGCGGATGAAGGTGCGCAGTGCGACCACCAGTTCAGCGACCTCCACCGGCCGTCCACCCACCAGGTCATTGGCAGCGGCCACGGCGAGCCGGACCTGTTCCGCCGTGCCCAGCAGGATCACATCGGACAGCGCCGCCTCCACCGCATCGCGGATGCGCCGCTTGCGGTCCGACGCCGGCGGTTCGCCCACGACATCGCGCAGGTGGGTCGGGTCAACCGCCAGGTTGCCGGTAAACGACCCGCCCAGCGTCTTGTAGGCGGCGATCAGGGTACGCAGGCGTTCATTGATCTGCCGGTTCTCGCGCTCGCGGCGCCGCTGGATGGTCTGCATCACCAACAGCCGCATGCCGACCATGACCAGCGTGACGATGGCCAGGCCAAACAGGGTCTGGGCCAGGGCGTGCCAGGAGCTGAAATCAAGGGCGCTGCGCATTGCTTATTGGAACTGCATTGCAGCCCGGCGGCGGTAGGACGGCGCCGCTGTTGTGCTTGAACTCAGGCGCCGGCGGCGTTGAACATGCCGGCGGAACGCACGAAGTTGCCGCCGCCCAGGTGGTGGATGGTCTGCAACGGTGTGTTGCCCTGGTCAAAGTGCCAGCGCCCGCCGCTGAAGATGCGTTCATCGGCGGCAGCGGCAACGACTTCCGCGAAGCAGGTGTCGTAGGCTTCCTCGGTGTGGGGCTCGCGGATCAGCCGGCATTCAAGCCAGGCCGCACAGTCTTGCTCAAGCACCGGCATGCCGAGCGCCGGGCCGGGCAGGGGTTGAAGGCCATGAACAGCGAATTTGTCGATCGTACGGCCGGTGGCACTGCCCACCGCATGCGTCACCCGGGCCAGCGCCATGCCCGGCAGGCAGACGGCAAAGCCGCCACTGGCCACCATCAGCTCGCGCGTCCAGGTTTTCTTGTCGATCACGATGGCAATGCGCGGCGGCGTGAACTCCACCGGCATCGACCATGCGGCCGCCATCACGTTGCGGTCCGCGCCATGGGCGGTGGTCACCAGCACCGTGGGGCCATGGTTGATCAGTCGGCTGGCGTGCTCGAGGGCGACGGTCTTGAAGTGGCTCATGGCAGCCATCCTAGCGTGGCGGCTACGATGGCAGGCGTAGCAACAACAAGGAGACCGCATGTCCATCAGGCGCCGGGTTTCTCTCACCGCCGCGGCCTTGCTGGCGGTGCTGGCCCTCGGAGTCCGGGCTCAAGGACAGGCTGCGCCCGCGCCCTGGCCCACCCAGGAGTGGGCCGTCTCCACGCCGCAAGCGCAGGGCATGGACCCGAAAGCCCTCGCCGCGCTGGTGGCCTGGGGCGAGTCCAACCAGATGGACAGCCTCGTTGTCACGCGCAACGGCTATATCGTCACCGAGGCCTACTACCCGCCATTTCGCGCGGGCATGAAGCATCGCGTCAATTCCGCCACCAAGGCAGTGGTCAGCGCACTGATCGGCATTGCGATCGAGCAGGGAAAGATCGTGGACGCTTCGCAGCGCCTCGTTGGCTACTTCCCCGGGCAGGCGATAGCCAGCGCCGACGAGCGCAAGAAGGCCATCACGCTGCAGCACCTGCTGGACATGACCTCGGGGCTGGAGTGGATAGAGCCCCTGAGCGGCGGCGTCAACGAGTCGGCCGTCGCCATGGGCAAGAGCGGCGACTGGGTGCCCTTCATCCTCAACCAGCCGATGGCGCGCCCGCCCGGCGAGAAGTTCAGCTACACCAGCGGCGGCTCGCACCTGCTGTCGGCCGTGCTCACGCGGCAGACCGGAACCAGTACGCTGGCGTTCGCGCAGCAAAACCTGTTCGGTCCGCTGGGCATCACCGACATCGAGTGGCAGCGCGACCCGCAAGGCATCTACACCGGCGGCTTCGGCCTGCAGATGGAAACGCGCGACATGGCCAAGTTCGGCTACCTCTACCTGCGCGGCGGCGAGTGGGGCGGAAAGCAGGTTGTGCCGCGCGCCTGGGTCGACAAGGCGTTTCGCGCGAGCGTGCCGATGATGCTTTCGGCGACCACCGACTTCCGCTACGGCGACCAGTGGTGGGCGCTGCCGCAACGCGGCATCACCATGGCGACCGGGTTCAACCGCCAGCTCATCATCGTGATGCCGCAGTCGGACGTGGTGGTGGCGACGACAGCCCGCACCAACTACCCTTTCGCGCCGATGCTTGATCTTCTGGCCGCAGCGCTGAAGCCTGCCGCGCCGTAGGCCGCCAAGCAGTATCCATGCGGCCTGCAGGCCGGAAATGGCCCGCAAGCCGCGCCAAATATGCTCGGCGCGTTTTGAAGCGCTATTTCCGCCCCGTGCCTTTGGCTGCGCCCACGGCGCCCATGCCAAGCCGCTCCATCGCCTCATGCGCCTCGCTCACCATCACGGCCACCTCGCCCACCGTCACACGCAGGCTGGTGGCCTTGGTGCGCATGTGCTCATAGGCCTGGGTCTCGGTCATGTTCTGGCTTTCGCTGAGCACGCGCACGGCCTTCTCGATCTGGCGGCGCGACTTCATCGTGGCTTCGAGCTTATCGATCTTGCCCTGCTGGCGCTCCTGGAAGCTGTGCGAGGAACGCGCCAGCACCAGGGTGCTGAAGATGCCGGCCGAGCGGAACGGCTTGGTGATGACGCCGTGGGCGTGCGTGTCCAGCAGCAGCTTGAGCGTGGTCGGGCTTTCGTAGTCCGACAGGGCCACCAGCGCCGCGTTCACAGCCGTGGCTGACCAGCTGGAGTTGCCTTCGAGTTCCTGCGCCACTCGAAAAAAGATCACCTGCGCGTCCTTGGGCGGTTCCGCGGGGAAGGGCCACATCACCTTCAACCGGCAGCCAATTCGCTGCAGGTGCTGCACCACCACGTCGCGATCTTCGCCAGGCGGGTAGATCACCGCCACGCAGATGCTGCGCAGGTCTTCGTAGAGGCGGCGAAGGCTGGAGCTCATGACGTTGCCCGCGCGGCCTAGCGCAGCCAGAACTCCGTGAAGCCGAAGGTCGTCAGGTAGGGGTCGGGCTTGACCGGGCCGGCCGCCTCCCAGGCAATGTCGAACTCGCCGTCGCTGCGGCAAACGCCGATGCGTGGCG
>CALRME020000421.1:0-3636 GCA_943369045.1 Sphingobacterium thalpophilum | reverse complement strand
CGATTTCGCCCTTGTCATTCTTGAATTCTTCGATCGGCACGTAGGCTTCGGACTTGAGGCCTGCGTTGACGACGACAAAACTGTGCTCGATGCGGACCACTTCAGAAGTGATCACCTCGCCGGTGCGCATTTCAGAGCGCTGCAGCGATTCTTCGAACATTGAGGCAAAAGATTCAGACATTAAGTTTCCTTGCGCGTCACACAGGTTTCCAGCGGCGGGATTGCAGCTGTTTTTATGGCTGGGACGGCTTTGTTGCGGCTGGAGCCGCGGGTTAAGTTTTTGAACCATGCCGCCTGGTGCGCTTTGCGCGCGAGAAGGGCGGTATGGACCTATCAGCTGTGCGGACCGGGCCCGAACTGCTGTTTGCCCTCCCACCACCGGAGCACCTGGGCCGTCGATTCTTCAACCGATTGGTCCGAGTTATCCAGCAGGAGGGCGTCCTGCGCCGGCTTGAGTGGCGCGACCGGACGGGACGAATCCCGGTGGTCACGCGCTTCCAGGTCAGCGCGAAGAGCATCGATTGTAGTCGAAATCCCCTTTGAAATCAACTGCTTATGGCGCCGCTCGGCCCGCTGGGCGGCACTGGCAGTGAGGTAGACCTTCAGCCGCGCATCGGGAAAGATGACTGTGCCCATGTCGCGTCCGTCGGCCACCAGGACGGGAAGCTGCCGAAAGCCCTGTTGCAGGGCGACCAGGGCCGAGCGCACCGCCGGCAGGGCTGACACCTTCGAGGCGTTCATGCCGGCTTCCTCCGTACGGATGGCATCCGTCACATCTTCACCATCGACCAGCACATGGGTGCCGGTAAAACGAACCGGCAGGGTTTCAGCCATCCTGGCAATGCTGTGCTCGTGCGCGGCGTCCAGTGCCAGCCCCGCTCGCGCAGCCGCAAACGCGGCGATGCGGTAGAGGGCGCCTGAATCGAGGTAGTGGTAGCCCAACTGGCGAGCCACGGTAGAGGCGAGGGTGCCTTTGCCGGACGCGGTGGGGCCGTCCACGCAGATCACGGGGATGTGCGACGGCTCCGTCTGCACAACGGAGAACAAGGCCTCAAAGTAGTCGGGGAAGGTCTTGGCCACACATTTCGGGTCTTCGATGCGAACCGTCACGCCGGCCGGGTTGAAAGCCGCCAGCGAAAAGCACATGGCGATCCGGTGGTCGTCGTAGGTGTGGATGCTGGCCGCCTTCCACTCCTGCGGCGGCGCCACCTTCAGGAAGTCGGCGCCTTCCTCAACATGGGCGCCCAGCTTGCGCAGCTCGGTTGCCATGGCGGCGAGCCGGTCGGTTTCCTTGACGCGCCAGCTGGCGATGTTGCGCAGTGTGGTTGTGCCATTGGCGTACAGCGCCATCACGGCGAGCGTCATTGCCGCATCCGGGATGTGGTTGCAGTCCAGATCGATGGCCTTGAGCGGCCACTGGCCGCGGGATATCTCCAGCCAGTTCGGCCCGCCGCGCACCAGGGCGCCCATCTGCTGCGCCGCTTCGACAAAGCGGATGTCGCCCTGGATCGAATCCTGTCCCACGCCTTGAATCCGGATGCCGGAATGGCCGGAAAAGCCCGCTGATAAAGCACCAAGCGCTATGAAATAGCTAGCAGATGAGGCGTCGGCTTCGACATGGATGCTCCCAGGCGAGCGGTAGCGGCTGCCCGCCGGTATGGTGAATCGCTCCCAGCCCTCCCGACGCACGTCGACTCCGAAGCGCCCAAGCAGGCTGAGCGTGATCTCGATGTAGGGCCTGGAAATCAGCTCGCCCACCACGTCGATGACGATGTCCTGCTCGGCCACCAGCGGCAGGGCCATCAGCAAGGCCGTCAGGAACTGGCTGGACACGTCGCCGCGGACTGAAATGGGCTTGCCCAGCTGGAGTTGCGGCTTGCCGATGCGCAGGGGCGGATAGCCTTCGTTGCCCAGGTAGTCGATCTGGCAGCCGACCTGCCGCAGGGCGTCAACCAGGTCGCCAATCGGCCGCTCGTGCATGCGGGCAACGCCGCTCACCTCGAAGTCGCCGCCCAGCAGGGCGAGTGCGGCCGTGAGCGGCCTGACGGCGGTGCCGGCGTTGCCCAAAAAGAGGCTGGCCGCTGCAGCGGGGGGCTGCGCATTGAGGCCGTCAATGGACACCGTATTGCCCGATTGCCGCACCCCGCAGCCAAGTTGCCGCAGGGCCTCGAGCATGACGCGGGTGTCATCGGATGCCAGCAAGTCGTGCACGACCGTTGTGCCGCCGCTCAGTGCGGCCAGCAGGAGAACCCGGTTCGATATGCTCTTGGAGCCCGGCAGGTCGACCGTGCCGCCGGCGCTGGCCAAGGCTGGCAGATCGAGGAAATCGGTTGAAAACATCTACTTCTTCGCCGGGCCCATGCGCCAGTTGGCGCGGGTCTGGCTCGCCTGGTCAATCAGGCCTTCAAGCGCCTCTGAATTCCCGCTGCTGATCATCAGTTCCATTGCGTGCAGGGTGCGCTGGAAAACCTTGGACTGGGCCAGCAACTCTTCCCTGTTGGCCAGCAGGACGTCGCGCCACAGCTTGGGGTCGCTGGCGGCAATGCGGGTGAAATCGCGAAAGCCCGGGCCCGCCAGGGACAGGTAGTCCTTGCCATGCGGCTGCGACGAGATGCCGTTCATCAGGGCAAAGGCGATCAGGTGGGGCAGGTGGCTGACGGCGGCAAAGGCCGCGTCGTGTGCCTCGGGCGACATCTTCAGTACCTTGCAGCCCAGCGCATTCCAGACGTCCTCAGCCTTCTTGAGCTGCACGGTCTGCGTGCGCTCGATCGGCGTGAGGATGACCTGCTTGCCGCCGTAAAGGTCGGAGTCGGCATGCTCCACGCCGGACACCTCCTTGCCCGTAATGGGATGGCAGGGGACGAAAACACCCACGTGGTCGCGCAGTACCCGGCGCGCCGCGTCGATCACGTCGCGCTTGGTCGAGCCCACGTCCATGATAAGCATGGTCGGGGTCACCAGGTGCTTGATGGCCTTGAGGGTGGCTTCGGTCGCGGATACCGGAACCGCCAGCAGGACGATGTCAGCACCGGAAACCGCCAGCAGTGCAGAAGGGGCTTCCACGTCAATCACGCCCATCTGTCGGGCGCGTTCCGTCGTCGAAGGCGACTTGCTGTAGCCGACGACCCGCTTGACGAGGCCGGCGCGCTTGAGCGCCAGCGCAAACGAGCCGCCCATGAGGCCGCATCCGATAAGGCCCAACTGCTCAAACATTATTCACCTATTGGGTAAGTGCCGAGCACTTTGTAAAACGCGCAAAGCGATTGCAGGTCCTTGAGCGCCGCGGCCACGTGCGGCTGCGAAGGGTGGCCTTGCACGTCGATATAGAAATAGTATTCCCACTGGCCCGAACGGGCCGGCCGCGACTCGAACCGCGTCATGGAAACGCCGTGTGTTTTCAGCGGCACCAGGATGTCATGCACCGCACCCGGCTTGTTGGGCACGGAGACGATCAGGCTGACGCAATCGCGGCCCGAAGCCTGGGGCGCAGCCAGGGTCTGCGGCAGGCATATCACTGCGAAACGCGTCCGGTTGAAGGCATCGTCCTGGATCGCCTGGGCCGCGATGTGCAGGCCGAATTCGCTTGCGGCACGCTCGCCTGCGATTCCGGCCCACGCCGGGTTGGTGGCGGCCAGC
>CALRME020000420.1:0-3649 GCA_943369045.1 Sphingobacterium thalpophilum | reverse complement strand
CATCTGGGCCGAATGGCTCAAGCCCTCCGCGGGCCTGCCCACGGTGCAATGGTCGCTCCTGCTGGCCATGGCAGCCGCCGCCGGCCACCTCATACAGCGCTACACGGGCCTGCCCAAGGTGGTGGGCTATTCGGCCATCGGCACGCTGGCGGGCTTCGCCGGCTTTTCCGGCGCAGCCTGGCCGCTGCAGGGCATAGGCCTGTTCCTGCTGGAGCTGGGCGTATCGGTCGTGCTGTTCGAAGCCGGTGCCCGCATCCCGCTGCGCTGGTTCCGCCACAACCCCATGGTGCTGGTGCAGAGCGTCGCCGAATCGGTGCTGACCTTTGCGTTTGTGTATTACCTGCTGCGCTGGCTGGAGGTGCGGCCTTCTGTAGCGGAAGTGCTGGCACTCATTGCCATGGCCGCCTCACCCGCCGTGCTCAGCCGCGTGATCATGGACACGCGCGCCTCCGGCCCCGTCACCGAGCGCGCCATGGTGCTGGCCACGCTGTCCACCTTGTACGCCCTGGTGCTGGGCGCGGCCCGCGCCGGGGTGATCCACCGGCCTCACACCGTGCTGATGGACACGCTGTACCCGATCTTCGTGGTACTGGGGCTGTCGGTGGTTGTCGGGGCGATCCTGGCACTGGCGCTGCGGGTCGCTTTGCGGGTGATGAGCGTGACCAGCGAGAACACCTCCATCCTGCTGCTGTCGCTGATCACCGCGGGCACCGCGCTGGCGGCCCACTTCGGCGGCTCCGCGCCGCTGGCGGCGCTGCTGGGGGGCATGCTGCTCAAACAATTGCATCCCAAGCCCTGGGCCTGGCCGCGCCAGCTGGGTACCGCTTCTTCGCTGCTGACCATGCTGATGTTCGTGCTGGTGTCGGTGGTGGCGGCCAAGGCCGACTGGAACCTCGCGGTGGGCGGCTTCGTCGCCGCGCTGGTCATTGCGCGGGCGCTGGCCAAGGTGGCGGGGGTGACTGCCGCCAACTGGGGCACCGGCACCAACTGGCGCCAGGCGCTCCTGACAGGTTGCGCCATGTCGCCCATGTCGTCGGTGGCCCTGCTGATCGTTTCCCAGTTCGCCAGCGCCTCCGTCTCGCTGGGCCCGCAGATCGCCGGCATCGCCCTGCCCTCCATCCTGCTGATGGAAGTGCTGGGCGCGGTGATCGCCACCGTGGCGCTGTACAAGGCGGGCGAATGCTCCAAGCCCTGGGCGCCGCTGGCGCTGCACAACCAGCCGGGAGAATTGCGCGGAGGTGAGCAGCGTGGATAACCCCAACCGCACCGCCGTGCTCGAACCCTTCCAGCAGTCTGCGGCGCTCTCGCTGGGCGTAGAGCTCGAACTGCAGCTGGTCAACACCCACGACTACGACCTGGCGCCCTACTCCGAAGAGATGCTGCGGCTGATGGAAAAAATTCCGCTGCCCGGCGCGGTGGTGCCCGAGATGACGTCTGCCATGATCGAGATCTCCACCGGCGTCTGCACCTCGTCCACCCAGGTGCTGGGCGAGCTCTCGCAGATCCGCGATGCGCTGGTCAAGTGTGCCGACAAGCTCAACATCGCCGTGGTCGGCGGCGGCACCCATCCATTCCAGCAATGGCACGAGCGGCGCATTTACGACAAGCCACGCTTTCGCGAACTCAGCGAGCTGTACGGTTACCTGTCCAAGCAGTTCACCATCTTCGGCCAGCACGTGCACATCGGCTGCCCCGATGCGGATGCGGCCCTTTTGATGCTGCACCGCATGTCGCGCTACATACCGCACTTCATCGCGCTGTCGGCCTCCAGCCCCTACGTGCAAGGCCAGGACACGGCCTTCGATTCGGCGCGGCTCAACTCGGTGTTTGCCTTCCCGATGTCGGGCCGTGCGCCTTTCACCTTGAGCTGGGAAGAGTTCGGCCACTTCTTCGCCAAGACCACGCGCACCGGCGTGGTCAAGAGCATGAAGGACTTTTACTGGGACATCCGGCCCAAGCCCGAGTTCGGCACCATCGAAATCCGCGTGTTCGACACGCCGCTGACGGTCGAGCGCGCCGCCGCGCTGTCGGGCTACGTACAGGCGCTCGCCTCCTGGTTCCTGCACGAGGAACCTTTCATGCCCACCGAGGACGACTACATGGTCTACACCTACAACCGCTTCCAGGCCTGCCGTTTCGGGCTGGACGCGGTCTACGTGGACCCGGTGACCGGCGAGCACATGGCGCTGCGCGACCACATCGTGCTGACCATGCGCAAGATCGATGCGCACGCCATGAACGTCGGCGCCGCCGCCGGCATGGACCTGCTGCGCATCTCGGCCGACCTGGGCGCCAACGACGCCAAGTGGCTGCGCGAAAAGCAGGCCAAAGAGCGGCTGCTGGCGGAAGTCAGCCGGCAGGCCGGCGAGCGCTTTCGCGGCCGCGGCTGAAGCCCGTCGCTTATGCTCGCCCCATGGGTGAATTCGAGCTGATCCAGCAATTCTTCGCGCGGCCGGCAAAGCGCTCGCCGCTCGGCGTGGGCGACGACTGCGCGCTGCTGGCGCCGGCGCCGGGCATGCAGCTGGCCGTCTCCAGCGACATGCTGGTCGAGGGCCGCCATTTCCTTTCCACAGTCGATCCGGCCAAGCTGGGCCACAAGGCGCTGGCGGTGAACCTGAGCGACCTGGCGGCCTGCGGCGCGAAGCCCCTGGCCTTCACGCTGGCGCTTTCCATGCCGCGCGCCGACGCGGCCTGGCTGGAGCCGTTCTCGCGCGGCCTGTTCGCGCTGGCCGATGAACACGGCTGCGAGGTGGTCGGTGGCGACACCACGCAGGGGCCGCTGAACATCTGCATCACTGTGTTCGGCGAGGTACCTGCGGGCCAGGCGCTGCTTCGCTCGGGCGCCAGGGCCGGCGACGACATCTGGGTCAGCGGCACCACCGGCGATGCTCGCCTGGCGCTTGAAGTTTTTCGTGGTGGATTGCAGGTGCCGGCGGAAGTTTTCGAAGCTGCGCGAGCGCGCATGGAGCAGCCGCAGCCGCGCGTGGCGCTGGGCCTGGCGCTGCGCGGCATCGCCACATCGGCGATTGACATCAGCGACGGCCTGCTGGGCGACCTGGGCCACATCCTCAAGCGGTCCGGCGCAGGCGCGCGCATCGACACGGCCGCCGTCACCACGCTGATGGCCGCGCAAGGCGTGTTGCCCGCCGCCCAGCAGCTCGAATACGCGCTGGCCGGCGGCGACGATTACGAGCTGGCTTTCACCGCACCTGCATCAGCGCGCGCCGCCGTCGAAGCCGCTGCGGCGCAGGCGCAGACCCGCGTCACCCGCATCGGGCAGATCGAGCCGCAACCCGGCGTCTGCCTGGTCGATGCCCAGGGCCGGGCGCTGAACGCACGCTACGCCTCGTTCGACCACTTCGCCTGAGCCCGGGGCAGCAGCAGGCGCATCAGCGCAATGAAGCTTTCGCAGGCGGGCGGCAGCGAGCGGCCGCGCTTGGTCACCACCGCGATATCACGCGAGACGCGCGGCGCCGTGAGCGTCTTGACCACCAGTCCGTTCTGGCCCGATGAACGCGCATAGGCCGAGGGCATGATGGACGCGCCCATGCCGCTGGCTGTCATCCACAGCGCGGTGGACAGAAAAGACACCTCGTTGGCCACGTCCAGTTGCACGCCTGCGCTGGCCGCCGCGCCGTCGATCAGCGGG
>CALRME020000419.1:0-3669 GCA_943369045.1 Sphingobacterium thalpophilum | reverse complement strand
GGAACTTCACCACCAGCGGCACGATGAGCAGGGCCACGATGTTGATGATCTTGATCAGCGGGTTGACGGCCGGGCCGGCCGTGTCCTTGTACGGGTCGCCCACGGTGTCGCCGGTCACGGCCGCCTTGTGCGCCTCCGAGCCCTTGCCGCCGTGGTTGCCGTCCTCGATGTACTTCTTGGCGTTGTCCCAGGCGCCGCCACCGGTGCACATGGAGATGGCCACGAACAGGCCGGTCACGATGGTGCCCATCAACAGGCCGCCCAGGGCCTTCGGACCGAGCGCCAGGCCGACGACGATCGGCACCACCACGGGCAGCAGCGACGGGATCATCATTTCCTTGATGGCCGCCTTGGTCAGCATGTCCACTGCCACGCCGTATTCGGGCTTGGCCGTGCCTTCCATGATGCCCTTGATCTCGCGGAACTGGCGGCGCACTTCGACCACCACCGAGCCGGCGGCGCGGCCCACGGCCTCCATCGCCATCGCGCCGAACAGGTAGGGGATCAGGCCGCCGATAAACAGGCCGACGATCACCATCGGATCGGACAGGTCGAAGCTGATGGCCTGGCCATAGCTTTCCAGCTTGTGGGTGTAGTCGGCGAACAGCACCAGCGCGGCCAGGCCGGCTGAGCCGATGGCGTAGCCCTTGGTCACGGCCTTGGTGGTATTGCCCACTGCATCGAGCGGGTCGGTGATGTCACGCACGCTGGACGGCAGGTCGGCCATTTCGGCGATGCCGCCGGCGTTGTCGGTGATGGGGCCGTAGGCGTCCAGCGCGACCACAATGCCGGCCATGCTCAGCATCGAGGTTGCCGCGATGGCAATGCCGTACAGGCCAGCCAGCTTGAACGACACGATGATCGCGGCGCAGACAAACAGCACGGGCCAGGCGGTCGAGCGCATGGACACGCCCAGGCCGGCAATGATGTTGGTGCCGTGGCCGGTGGTCGATGCCTGGGCGATGTGCTGCACCGGCGAGTACTGCGTGCCGGTGTAGAACTCGGTGATCCAGACCAGCGCGCCGGTCAGGATCAGGCCGACCGCGCAGGCGCCAAACAGGCGGATCTGTGTGCCGGTGGCGGTGACCGCGTTGTCAGGCATCAGCCAGACGGTGACGAAGTAGAAGGCGACCAGCGACAGCACACCGGCGATCGCCAGGCCCTTGTACAGGGCCGGCATCACGTTCTTCATGCCGGGCGAGGCCTTGACGAAGAAGCAGCCGATGATGGACGCGATGATGGACACGCCGCCCAGCGCCAGCGGGTACAGCGCGGCAGTGGCGCCGGCGCCCGAGAGCAGCAGGGCGCCCAGCACCATGGTGGCGATCAGCGTCACGGCGTAGGTCTCGAACAGGTCGGCCGCCATGCCGGCGCAGTCGCCGACGTTGTCGCCCACGTTGTCCGCGATCACCGCCGGGTTGCGCGGGTCGTCCTCGGGGATGCCGGCTTCCACCTTGCCAACCAGGTCGGCGCCCACGTCGGCGCCCTTGGTGAAGATGCCACCGCCCAGGCGGGCGAAGATCGAGATCAGCGAGGAGCCGAAGGCAAAGCCGATCAGCGGGTTCAGCAGCTTGGCCAGGTTTTTGTCCGGCGTCATGGCGCCGTTGCCCACCAGGAACCAGTAGAAGGCCGTGACGCCCAGCAGGCCCAGGCCGACCACCAGCATGCCGGTGATGGCGCCGCCGCGGAAGGCCACGTCCAGCGCCGGGCCGATGCCACGGGTGGCGGCTTGCGCGGTGCGCACGTTGGCGCGGACCGAGACGTTCATGCCGATGAAGCCGCAGGCGCCCGAGAGCACCGCGCCGATCACGAAGCCGATGGCGGTCTGGCCGTCCAGGAAGATGCCGATGAGCACCGCCAGGATGACGCCGACGATGGCGATGGTCTTGTATTGCCGTGCGAGGTAAGCCGCTGCGCCGGCCTGGATGGCGGCCGCGATTTCCTGCATGCGGGCGTTGCCGGCGTCCTGGGAAAGGATCCAGCCGCGGGCCCAGAAGCCGTATGCCACGGCCGCAAAGCCGCAGACGAGCGCCAGAATAAGCGCTGAGTTGCCTGTCATGTGATTTTCTCCTGCTCGTTGTTTCGCTTGGAGGGGGCAACCGCTGCGGCAAGCCCCCGCTGCGTTGCTTCCTCGTTGCTCCCGGCGGGCGGAGACGATTGGCCAACGGGCGGAATATAAGCGCAAACCTGTGACGGATTCGCTGCAAACCGGGGGAAAGCAAGGCCGGCGAAAGTAAAATCAGGGTTAATCCTGATCCTTGATTCCACTTTTCACGAAAAAAGAAAACCATGTCACTCGACAAAGTCTCCCCCGGCAAGAACGTCCCCGAAGCCTTCAACGTGATCATCGAGATCCCGATGAACGCCGATCCCGTGAAATACGAGGTGGACAAGGAGTCCGGCGCCATCTTTGTGGACCGCTTCATGAGCACGTCCATGCACTACCCGACCAACTACGGCTACGTGCCCAAGACCATCAGCGGCGACGGCGACCCGGTCGACGTGCTGGTGATCACGCCGGTGCCGCTGATCCCCGGCGTGGTCGTCACATGCCGCCCGATCGGCATCCTGAAGATGACCGACGAGGCCGGCGAGGACGGGAAGGTGCTGGCCGTGCCGATCGACAAGAAATGCTCGCTGTACACCCAGTGGCAGAGGCCCGAAGACATGAACCCGCTGCGCCTGAAGACCATCGCGCATTTCTTCGAGCACTACAAGGATCTGGAAGAGGGCAAATGGGTCAAGGTCAACGGCTGGGAAGGCCCCGAAGCCGCCAAGAAGGAAGTCATGGACGGCATCGCCAACTACAAGAAGGCGAACGAGAAGGCGAACGGGTGAACGCTGTTGCCTGACGCCGCTCAGTCCCTGTGCGGGTCGGGGTAGAGCAGGCCCTTGAGGCCATACAGGCCGGTGCGGTCGAAAGGCCGCCACCGGCCTTCCTTTTGGGCCAGCCGGTCGGCCACCGCCCACCAGGCGCTTGGGTTCAGGCCGATGCCGATGTGGCTGGCAACGACCTCGATGTTTTCCGTGTCGGGGTTGTGCGAGGCCGGCTCCTGGAAGCTTCCCTGCCAGGCCACGATGCCGTCGCTGCGGGAGAACACGCTCGTGGTGGGCACCGGCGGCGCGGCGGGCAGGTCGTAGTGTTCGGTTTCGCGGTCAATGCTGCGGCCGCTGGTCAGTTCGTAGATGCGCCAGGCGTTGGTCGACTTGGGCGGACCGGAAAACGGCGTGCCCAGCGTGATCACGCCGCGCACCATGTCCGGCATTTCCTTGGCCAGCTCGCGCGCATAGACGCCACCCAGGCTCCAGCCGATCAGGCTGACCTTGCGGCCACCGCTTTCGTTGAACGCGTTGGCCAGGTCCTGCTTTGCCGTCTCCAGCACGCCCGCGCGCGGCCCGAAGTTAAAGCCCTGGGACCAGCCCCGCGCTTCGTAGCCCAGCGAGCCGATGTAGCGGCGCAGGGGAATGGTGGAGGCGTCGCTGGCCGACAGGCCGGGGAACACCATGACGTGGTGGCCATCTCCAGCGGGGGCGCGTTGCAGCAGGGGCCAGGCCGGCAGAAGGGCGCCGAATTCCCAGGGGGCCCGGAATTCAAGCGCCAGCAGTGCAAGGCTGGGGGCCGAAAGGTTGTGGTTGCCCGCTTGTCTCTTGGTCGCCATAAGCATGGAG
>CALRME020000418.1:0-3671 GCA_943369045.1 Sphingobacterium thalpophilum | reverse complement strand
GGTCACGTCGCCTTGCGTGTAGCCGCTGCGCACGCCCAGCGTGTGCAGCTCCATGATTTCGCGCGCGAGGTTCTCGTTGAGGCCGCGCGCGCGCAGCGGCTGGCGGTCCTGCGCCCGCATGCCTGCAACACTGGCCGGCCCGATGGATTGCGCCTGGTCCAGGTAGAGAAGCATCGCAGGATGGCGAACCACGGCGAGCAGCAGGTCCTCGAAGCGGCCCAGCACGTTGGGGCGGATGGCATCCGCCTCGAACCCGCCAGCCAGGCCGATCACCAGCAGTTTGTCCACGGAGACGGCGAAATGGTTGGACCAGAAATGCACCAGCCGCTCGACGAAAGGCGTGGGCGTCTGCAGTGCGCTGGTGGCGCGGGCGCCGGCCGCGGCCACGTATTCTTCGCGGCTCTTGCGCAGGTAGGCCTCGCGGATGCCGGCGCGCTGGCCTTCGGGCGCCTGCCGCGCCGCGCGCTGCTGCGCCAGCCAGACATCGACCAGGGCCGGCGTTCGCGACACCGGCTTCCAGGGCGCGGGCAGCGGCTCGTACTTGTCAAACTGCGACAGCAGCCAGCGCTGCGGGTCGGCCGGCGCCGGCTCGTCGGGCCGGGCGCCGAGGCCGAAACGGTTCAGGGCAATGGCTGTGGCACTCATGTTTGCGATTTTCACGCGCCAAACCTCAACCGTGGGTTTCCCGGAGGTATCCACCACGTAAAGCCGGGGGATGCCGGAAGGCTCCCGGCCGCAAGCAAACCGCTAGTTCAGGAAGGCCGGCCCGGTGTAAGTGGCGACCGTGGCGTTGCGGTCGGTGTCCGAGCGGGCAAAGAAGATTTCCTTGCCCAGCTGGTAGGTGTAGCCGCACTGCCGGATCACGGTGCCGAAGGCGGGCAGGCGGATGTCGGTGCAACGGCGCCCGTCGGCATCCAGGGTCCATTGGCCGACCAGCTCGCTGGAGCCGGCACCCTGCTTGTTGTGCACCATGCCGACCGCGGTGCCGTCGCTGCGCAAGGCCATGAAGGCATCGGCATCCTCGGTGCGGGCGATCACCCGCACGTCGCCCAGGGCGCGAATCTGGTCCGGGCTGAGCTTCCGGCCGCCGAAATCAAGCAGCTCGCCCAGGTTGGCCTGCGCATGGGCGCCAGCGGCGAAAAGCGCGAGTGTGAGCAGGAGGGGGGAACGGATTCGCATGGCAGCTCCTTGGGAAGGGGGTGACTCCAAGGTTTTATAGCGAGCTCCCTGTGGCCGGGCAAGCGGTCTTTCCATAACGGCCATTGACAGGCCTTCGACCATCGCCCGGAACCCATGAAGCACATTCCGCGGGGCTTGCGGGCCGAAAAGGGCCTGCAAGCCGCGTGGATGCTGCTTGACTGCTTTCGACCCAAAGCGGTTCTGCGTGGGGGTTGACGCTGCAGGTGGTGCAAACAGCGACACCAATACCGCAACTCGGGCACAGTAAAGGGTCACAGACACCTACGGACTACACTCGCCTCCATGACCAAGCGCGCGCACTGGGGGCTGGGCACCAAGCTGACCTTGGTGGCGTCGCCCTTCATCGCGTTGGCGCTGCTGCTGATCGGGCTCACGCTGTGGGTGTCCTGGCAGCTCGATGGCGGCGCTGCGGCGCTCAACGAGGCTGGCCGCATGCGGATGCAGACCTTTCGGCTGTCGCTCTCCGTCAGCACCGACGCGCGGGACGCCGTCGCCCGCGAACTGCGGCAGTTTGACGACAGCTTCGCCCTCCTGCGCCAGGGCGACCCCAACCGGCCGCTCTTCATGCCCTGGGACGACGAGACCCGCCCGCGCCTTGAAGCCGTGGAAGCCGACTGGAAGCGTTTCCGCGAGCGCTGGACAACCCAGCCCACGCCGCCGCTGACCACCCTGGGCGTAGAGACCGGCGCCCTTGCCAACCGCATTGACGGCCTCGTGACGGCGGTGGAGGCCCACCTCTCGCGCTGGACGGCCATGCTGCACCTGCTGCAGGCCGCGATCATGGCGCTGGCTGTGCTGGGCTCGGCCGCGCTGCTCTACACCGGTTACCTGTATGTGCTGCAACCGGTCGGCCTGCTCAAGCGTGCGATCGAGCGGCTGCAGGGCGGTGATCTATCCGCCAGGGTTGACCGGATCACCAGCGATGAATTCGGCACCTTGGCCCATGGCTTCAACAGCATGGCCGGCCATCTGCAGTCCATGTACCAGAACCTGGAAGCCAAGGTGGCCGAGAAGACCGCCGAGCTGGAAGACAAGCGGGAGCGCCTGGAGACGCTCTACGGCATGACCACGCTGGTGGGCCAGGCCGGCAACCGAGACGAACTGGCGCGTGGTTTTACCGAGCGGGTGGCCCGCGCGGCCCATGCCGATGGCGTGGCCCTGCGCTGGTCCGACGAGGCCAGCGAGCGCTACCTGATGCTGGCCAGCCACGGCCTGCCCGCAGCCATGACCGAGGCCGAGCACTGCATACGTGCGGACGAATGCCATTGCGGCGTGCCAGGTGCGCCGACCGGCGCGCGGGTGATCCCGATCCACAACATGCAGGCCAGCCGGCTGCGCCATTGCGAGGCCGCCGGATTCAGGACGCTGATCTCGCTGCCCATCCGCCTGAAGGACCGGCTGATGGGGGAGGTCGACCTGTTCTATCACGCTGAATTTGCGCCGCAGGAGGCCGAGCGTTCGCTGTTTGAAGCACTGGCCTCGCACCTGGCCGCCGCCATGGAAAATCTGCGCCTGAACGCGCTGGAAAAACAGTCCGCCGTGCTGCAGGAGCGCGAGATGCTGGCCCGCGAGTTGCACGACTCGATCGCCCAGTCGCTGGCCTTCCTGAAGATCCAGGTGCAGCTGATGCGCCGCGCCATGGAGTCCAACACGCCCGGCCGCATGCGCGACGTGCTGGCCGAGATCGACCTGGGCGTGCAGGAGTGCTATGCCGATGTGCGCGAGCTGCTGGTGAACTTCCGCACCCGCGCCAGCGATGAAGACATAGCGCCGGCCCTGCAGACCACCTTGCGCAAGTTCGAGCATCACAGTGGCATGAAGGCCGCGCTCCGCATGGAGGGCCACGGCCTGCCACTGGCGCCCGACGTCCAGATCCAGGTCCTGCACGTGGTGCAGGAAGCGCTGTCCAACGTGCGCAAGCATTCAGGCGCAACGCAGGTCTGGCTCGACGTGCAATGCCAGCCCCGCTGGCGCTTTGAGGTGCGCGACGACGGGGCCGGCTTTGACGCGGCGGGCGTTCTGGACGAGACCCACGTCGGCCTGAAGATCATGCAGGAACGCGCCGCCCAGATCGGCGCGCAGGTTGACGTGTTCTCTACGCCGGGCAAGGGAAGCTCGGTGGTGCTCACGCTGCCCCCCAGTGTGCAAGCCGCGCTCGCTGCAGCAGCATCAGGCTCGCCAGCGGCTGCAGGGCCTTTCGCCACTGGGAACATGGCTACCGCGGCCACCGCAAGGCCCGAGGTGCACTAAAAAGAACTCGCCATGCCAAGCGCCATCCGCATCCTGGTCATTGATGACCACACCCTGTTTCGCCGCGCGCTCACTTCGTTGCTGCGCGACGCCAGTGGCCTTGAGGTGGTGGGCGACGCGGGAGACGCCGGCGAGGCAATCCGCCGCGCCGGCGAATTGCAGCCCGACGTCATCCTGCTGGACAACCACCTGCCGGGCGTGCTGGGCATCAACGCCATCGC
>CALRME020000417.1:0-3675 GCA_943369045.1 Sphingobacterium thalpophilum | reverse complement strand
CGGGTGGCCTACCAGTTCGCGCGCGACTACGCCGGGCGCCACGCGGGCCAGGCATGAGCGCAACTGTCCTCGTTGCCCACGGCGACCGGCCGCGTGAAGGCGGTGCGGACCGCAAGGAGGTCGAGGTCGCTGTGGGTGTGCTGGTCCGTGCCGATGGTGCTTTCCTGCTGACATCGCGACCCGAGGGCAAGGTCTATTCGGGCTACTGGGAATTCCCCGGCGGCAAGCTTGAGGCCGGCGAGACGGTGGAGCAGGCCTTGCGCCGCGAGCTGGTGGAAGAAATAGGCCTGACCATAGGCGCGGCCCATCCGTGGAAAAGCGAGCTCGTCGACTATCCGCACGCGCTGGTCAGGCTCAATTTCTGCAAGGTGTACGAGTGGACGGGCGAACTGCAGATGCACGAGGGCCAGTCGTTCGCGTGGCAGCAGTTGCCCGTGGAGGTTTCGCCGGTGCTGCCAGGCACGGTCCCGGTGCTGGCCTGGTTTGCGGCCGAACGCGCGTTTGCCGGCGCCACCCACGCAGGCAGCTGAACCTATTGCAGCTTCGGGTCGCCGAACTGCTGCTCGTCCGGCGGGGCCTCGGCCGCAACCCTGAAACTCTCGCTGGCCCAGGCGCCCAGGTCCATGTTCTTGCAACGCTCGCTGCAGAAGGGCCGGTAGCGGTTGGAAGGGCCGTAGACGCTGTCGCCCCGGCAGGCGGGGCAACTGACGATTCTTGCTTTTTCTTCCATCGCCTCAGGAGCACAAGGTCAGCTCGAACGGCACGTCCTCGCTGCTCGCGTCGAGGCGGTCGCCGCTTTCCTGGTGAAGCAGGCGCACCGAAATCATCAGGCGGTTACCGCTGATTTCGGGGACCTTGCCCAGGGCTGGGTCGATGCGCAGGCGCAGCAGCTGGAAGGTGCGGCCTTGCGGCAGGTTCTGCTGGAACTGGCCGCTCGTGGCCATCACCTTCTGAGGTGCGCCGGAGTCGCGCAGCAGCTTGAGCAGCATGTGTATCGATTCGGCCAGGGGTGCCAGCGTGGAGGCCCAGCGCTCCAGGTCAGCGCGGCGTTCACCGCTGCTGCGGTGCTGCCAGGCGTAGTAGGCCGGAAGGTCGAATTCGCAGGTGCCGCCCGGGATGCCGACCCGGCTGCGGATGCCCATGAGGAAATCGTTTTCGGTCAGCGACTGGCCGGCCTTGCCCGGAAGGCTGTTGAGCGCGCCGAAACAGCCGTCGAGCTTGGAGATGACTTCGTTGAGGACGCTCTCGGCGATCGCGGGATTTCCGCGAAAGGCGTTGAGCGCCTGCTTCTGCTTTTCCAGGTCCTTCATGACGTCGGACTTGAGGTCGGCGCGCGCGCCCACGTCCATCACCTCGAAGATGGTGGCAAGCGCGTAATGGTGATCGACGGGATGATCGCGCGATACCAGTTCGGCAAGGCGCCGGAACAGGTGTTCAAGGCGCAAATACGTGCGGATACGTTCGTTGAAAGGATATTCGTAGAGGATCACGCTGCTATTCCGGCAAGGCGCCCATCATAGCCCGAAGCCACGCGCGGCCTGGTCCACTTCGCGCTGCAGATCGGCCACCGTGCCCTCGTTGCAGACCACCAGGTCCGCCGCTGCGAGGCGCAATGCCCGGCTCGCCTGCGCGGCCATGATCTGCTCCACCGTTTCACGCGCAAGGGCGCTTCGCGCGATGACTCGCTCGATCTGGGTTTGCGGCGAACAGTCCACGACCAGCACACGATCAACCTGCTGGCGCCAGCGCCCCGATTCGACCAGCAGGGGAATGTCGAAAACAATGCAGCCCTTGCCCTGTGCCACGGCCGCCATCGCCTGGCGCTGGCTTTCCTGGCCGACCAGGGGATGAATGATGTCCTGCAGGTGCGTCCGGGCCTGCGCGTCGGCGTAGGCCAGTTCGCGCATCTTCTGCCGGTCCAGCGCGCCTTCGGGCGTGATGAAGTCCTTGCCAAAGCGTTCGGCGATCTGCGCGATCGCTGCACCGCCCGCACCGGTAACGCCGCGCGAAATCCCGTCCGCGTCTATCATCGCGGCGCCGTGGGCGGCCAGCATCTGGAGCACCGTGCTCTTGCCGCTGCCGATGCCCCCCGTCAGGCCCACGCGCATCATGCTGACATCCCTACAGCCCGACGGCCTGAAGGATGGACTGCGGCCCGAACACGAGCGCGGTCAGGCCCGCTGCGGCCAGGAACGGGCCGAAGGGGATGATCCCGCCTTCGCGCAAACCCTGCCTGTATTTGAGCACCAGCCCGATGATGGAGCCGATCACCGAAGCCATGAGAATCATGGGCACAAGCGCCGCCCAGCCGAACCACGCACCCAAGGCCGCAAACAGCTTGAAGTCGCCTGCCGCCATGCCTTCAGGCCGCCGCGTCACCAGGCAGAACAGGTAGTTCACCAGCCAGAGCGAACCATAGCCCGCGGCGGCGCCGAAGACCGACTGGTCAAGCCGGACCGGCAACCAGCCGGCGGCTGCTGCGAGGATGCCCGTCCACACCAGCGCCTGAGTCAGTTCGTCGGGCAGGTAGGTTGTGTCCCAGTCGATCAGCGCGGCCGACAGCAGGACGGCGCAGAAAAAGCACCAGGCGGCAGCGGTGACGGTCCATCCCCAACGCCACGCGCAGTAAGCAAACAAGGCACCCGTTGCGATTTCCACCAGCGGGTAGCGAGGGCTGATCCGCGTGTCGCACGCCGAGCAGCGGCCACGCAGGACCAGCCAGCTCGCAACCGGGATGTTTTCATACCAGGTGATCTGGTGGCCGCAAACCGGGCAACGCGAACGCGGTTTCCACAGCGAAAGGGGTGCGGCATGCTCCAGCGCGGCCGCAAGTTCTGCGGTCTCGGCCGACAGGGCGGGGCTGGGTGCCCGGCCAAACACGTTGCGGTGAACCTGCTCGTCTGGCAGCAGGTAGGAAAGGGTTTCATGCCACCAGCCCCGCTCCAGCATCAGCGGCAGGCGATGGATCACGACATTGAGGAAGCTGCCAACAAGCAGGCCGATGAGGCCGGCAAAAGCCGCATCGGCACCTTGCGAACCCAGCATCAGACCACGGCACCCAGCTTGAAAATGGGCAGGTACATGGCAACCACGATGCCGCCGATCAGGCCGCCCAGGAACACGATGATGATGGGCTCCATCAGGCTGGACAGGCCCGCGACCATGTCGTCGACCTCGGCTTCGTAGAAGTCAGCAGCCTTGCCCAGCATGTGGTCGATGGAGCCGGACTCTTCGCCGATAGAGCACATCTGCAGCACCATGGTCGGGAAGATGTTGGCGTTGGTCATGGCGGCCGTCAGGCTGGTGCCGGTAGAGACTTCCTGCTGGATCTTCTCGGTGGCCATGCTGAAGACGGAGTTGCCGGAGGCGCCGCCCACCGAGTCGAGGGCCTCCACCAGCGGAACACCGGCGGCAAACATCGTTGCCAGCGTACGGGTCCAGCGCGCGACGACCGACTTGTAGACCAGTTGCCCGAACACGGGCATCTTGAGCAGCACCCGGTCCATGAACATCTGCATCTTCTCGTTGCGCTTCCATGCCTGGAAGAAGAAATACAGGCCGCCGCCGATGCCGCCAAAAATCAGGTACCAGTACTTGACGAAGATCTCGCTGATCGCGATCACAAACAGCGTCGGGCCCGGCAGCTCGGCGCCGAAATTCGAGAACACGGTCTTG
>CALRME020000416.1:0-3688 GCA_943369045.1 Sphingobacterium thalpophilum | reverse complement strand
GGCAAGGACGGCGACCGGCGGCTTGCGCCCTGCGGGAGCGGAGCCCGGCTGCGCGGCCGTGGCCGGTTGAAGTGGCTCAACGGCCGGCACGGGCGCCGCTGCGGGTGCCGGCTCAACTTCGGCAGAAGTGGCGGGCGCAACCGACTCCGGCACTGCCGGCGCCGACTCAGCGGGCCGGGGCTCGACAAGCGTGCGCGTGGGCTCAGCTGGCGCTGGTCCGGGAATGGCAGCGGCGGGCCGCGATGCATCGGAAAGCAGGCGTGTCGCGTCGAGGTCCTGCTCGGCGACCGCGGGAGCGTAGGTTCCGCTCAGGACCGTCTGGTCGCCCGAACTGCCTGAACCGCCTCCGGCCAGCTTGCGCAGGCGCCGGCGGGCCAGGTCGGCGTAAATGCCGGCTGGAAATTTCCCGAGAAAACCTTCAAGCTCTTCCGGATCCGTGGAGTCCTTGATGTCTTTCCAGTAGACCAGTTCCAGCTCCTGCGTGACGGTGGCCGAAGTGTTGGACGTGGCGGACGTGGCTGAAGTGGCGCTGGTGCCCGAGGTGGCGGCACCGATGGAACCCGTCCCCTTGGACGCCGAACCCGCGCCCTCTTCGGCCGGCTTCCTGAACGGGTCGGCCGGCGGAACGACGGTGGAGTCTTCCGCCCGGCGTATTGCCGACTGAAGGGCGACCGCAAAGTCACGTGCCGTGGCGAAGCGCTGGTCCCGGTCCTTGGCCAGCGCCCGCGCCACGACGGCATCAATGGCGGCCGGCAACCGCGCATTGAAGGAACTCGGTGCGGCCGGCGTGTGGCCGATGATCTGGTGGATGATGGAAAAGTCGTTGTCGCCGTCGAACGGGCGCTTGTCGGTCAGCAGCTGGTAGAGCACCACGCCCACGGAGAACAGGTCGGCGCGGGCGTCGATCTTCTGGCCCTGCACCTGCTCGGGCGACATGTACTTGAGCGTGCCCACCATGCTGCCCTGGGTGCGGGTGGCCTCACCCGAATCCTGGATGCGGGCCACGCCGAAGTCGGTGAGCTTGACCCGTCCACCCGGTTCCAGCAGCAGGTTGGCCGGTTTGATGTCGCGGTGGATGATGTTCTGCTTGTGCGCGTAGTCCAGCGCTGAAAGCAGGTCGCGAATCATCTTGAGCGATTGCTCCAGCGAGTAGCGGACGCCCTTGTCGATATGGTGCTTGAGGTCGTCGCCCTGGATGTATTCCATGACCAGGAAGGCGATGTCGCCGTCCCGGTCGGAGTCGTAGACGCTGACGATATTGGGATGCTGCAACCGGGCAGCCGAGCGGGCTTCGGTGCGAAAGCGCGCCTCGTATTCAGCCGCCGCCTCTTCCGACAGGTTTTCCACCTTGACGGTCTTGATCGCCACCCGGCGGTCGAGATTGGGATCGCGTCCCTCGTAGACGATGCCCATCGCGCCTTTGCCGAGAACGCGCAGCAGATCGTAGCGGCCAAGCTTTTTGAGACTCACGACAGCGGTGGGAATGTAAAAAGGGGAAGGCTCATTCTAGCCTGCGCCTCTGCCATGACATCACTTTGGACGGGCAGAGGCCTCTCGCTTGATGCGCGCGGTTTCCCGCATGTAGGCGCCCGTGAAGTATTTGTCGAACAGGCGCTGGACCCACCCGGGCATCTGCGCTGCCTGCTCGGCGTGGTACTTCGAATACGCATCCCAGAGCCGCGCCGCTTCGAACAGCTTGCTCCCCGTCCCCAGAAGGTGGGTTTTCAGGACGCCCGGAGACAGCTCTGCCAGCGTTCCCTCCACCACAGAGCGCAGCGCCAGACCCATCGCCGCTTCATGCGCAACGAGTTCGACAAGCAGCTCCTGAAGTGCCTTTTCCGGATTGCCCAGCCCGACACTGGCGTTCCGTCCGCCGAAGAGGTACTGCAGCTTCGCCTCCATTGGCCAGTCTGATTTGAGCGGAGTGCTGTCCTTGCTGGCGATCATCGTGCGGTCTTCGGCACGCAGCTCGCCTGCCAATTCGGACGCCGATGCCTGCAGCTTGAGCAGTCCTTGCAATGCGATGCGGACCATGCGGCCGACAGCCTCAACTTCACCGGGGCTCATGGGCCCCAGTTGCGCCGGGTCCAGCCCGAGCCCGGAGAAGAAAGCCGCGACGTCCGGAGCAGCCGCCCCTGGAGTAACCGCCTCCAGCGGACCGGCCCGGGAACCGGGCGCGAAGGTCGTCTCGAAACCCCAGTCGCCGAACGGGTCATCTTCTGCCGTGGGGGCAGAGGCACCGGCCACCGGCACCGATTTACGCAAGGCAGGCGGCAGGGTTGCTATCCCGGACCCCTCCCGGTCGAAGACGGCCCAAGGGTCGGCCGGCTCCGCTGGCGCAGCAGCCGGAAGTTCATGGTGCAGGGTGCATGAGAAGGTGTAGTCGCCCAGCCTCGCCATTTGCCCGAAAGGCAATACGCCCTGCGCCCCGGGCGGCGCTTCGCCAAACGGCATTTCAACGCCGTTGACCACCGACAGCACCCGGAAATGCAGTTCGCCGGCCTTGCTCCAGACCGACAGGTGCCGGCGTGACACGTTGCGCTGCGGATCGGGCAGGCAGATGCCGCAGTCGGCATCGCGGCCCAGGACCAGTTCGGGCTCGCCGTCATGGAGCAGGCGTACCGTATCGAGGCCAGGCCCGAAAACCTTCAGATCAATGGCCATGCCGGCTCCCGCACAAAGCTCAGGCCTTCACCGAGAACAGCAGCAGCGGCGCGTTTTCGGTCTCGCGCTCGCAACCCAGCGCAATCTGCCCCTGCCCCACCAGGTAACACTCGGTGCGGCGCAACACTACCGGTTCACTCTGGTTGCCTACGTAGACCCATGTGCCGAAGCTGGAGCAGTCACTGAGCAGGAACTGCCCGCCGCGCCACTCCACCGTCGCGTGCACCCGGGAAACGCGCGAGTCGTTGACGGAAAGCGATGCAGTCACCGCCCGTCCCAGGGAGAGCTTTTCGCCACGCGCTTCCAGGCGCACGGTCTGCCCCGCACCCGAAATCTCGATGCTGCTTTCCCTGGCCGCCGGCTTGAAGATCGATGCGCCCATCACGGTGGCATCGGCGTCGCGCTCAACGTTCCAGTCCACCTGGAAAACTTCTGTGGCTTCGGATTTTCCGCGCAGGTACATGGGGCCCAGGCTGCGCAGTTGCGCGCGCTGGATGGGCGCGAGCGAATCGCGCACTCGCCCGGTGGTAAGTATCTGTTCGGCACCGGCAAGGTCCGCCAGCCGCGCCGCGCAATTGACGGCGTCGCCGAAGCAGTCGCCATCGATCTCGACGACTTCGCCCGACTCCATGCCCATCTGCATCTGCACGGGGCCGCCGGTGCCGCCGGGATGCACGGGTTTGTCCTTCAGGCGCTTCTGGATGGAGACGCAGGCTGCAAGCGCGTCACTTTCACCCGGGAACACCACAAACAGGCCGTCACCCAGCAGCTTGACGACGCGGCCGCTGTGCTGCTCGAAGGTCTTGCTCATGGCGCCGGTCAGCTGCGTCACGAAGCGCGACGCCGTCTCGTCGCCGAGCCGCTCGAAGATGCCGGTACTACCGACAAGGTCAGCAAAAACAACAGTCGCCATTGGCCAAGATTCTATGCGTGCCGCCACAGGCCGGAAAAGAAAAAAGGCCAGCAGGAAATTCCTGCTGGCCCTTGGTCGTCAATGGTCGGCGTGGCGGGATTCGAACTCGCG